>CAMKTW010000216.1 GCA_946415795.1 uncultured Bacteroidales bacterium | reverse complement strand
AAACAAAGAAATGAAAAAACTGTTTGTTTGTGCGGCGGTCCTTTTTGCGTGCGCTTTTGGCGCTGCCGCCCAGGATTGGAGTGTGTCTGCCGGATCGGAGCTTACTACTCAGTATCTATGGCGTGGATTTGCAATCGCTGAATCTCCGACAATAGTCCCCACTTTCACCCTCAACTACGAGAACGAGGATTTCAGTTTCGAGGCCGGCTATTGCAGCATTACGGAGCTTCAGAAAAACCACTATCTCGAAATGGACCTCTGGGCATCGTTAAGTTACGGCGGATTTACTTTCACCGCACTTGAACAGGGATTGGGAAACAATCTGGGAATAGGCGGTTACGACGATAACTTTGAGCTGACGCTCGAGTACGAACTGCCGTTTGAGCATCTGCCCGCATCCATCTCCTGGAACACCTTCGTGGCGGGCGACGACTATAATCTCCAGGAAGATTTTTCCAATCCTTACAAGAGGGCTTTCTCCTCTTATATAGAGTTGAATGTCCCCTACGTATATGACGAGTTCTCCGTATGTGCAACTGCCGGCGCAACCCCCTTCAAGTCTGACCTGTACGAGAATGAGGGCGGCTTCAAGTTTATCAACCTGGGCCTCAAGGCTGGCTACAGGCTCACTGCCGGTGAAAACTTTGAGCTTCCATTATACGCTCAATACACCTACAACCCGCTCCTCAAGGCCAACTATTTTATGCTTGGCTGCACATTCAACTACACGTTCGGTCTGTAGCGATATCATTTTATAATATATATTCCGGGCAAGGTCTGCTGATATGCAGGGTACCTTGCCCGGAATTATTTTGATTTGTGCTGGTAATGAGCAGAATATGCTAGATGGGGTGGGCAAGGTCCTTGAGATTTGAGCAGACCTTGCCCGCACCTGCGTGTACTACAAGCGCTTCTTCAGCTGCTCGGCGAGTTCTTCGTAGCCGGGCTTGCCAAGGAGTGCGAACATATTCTTCTTGTACGCCTCGACGCCGGGCTGGTTGAAGGGGTTCACGCCAAGCACGTAGCCGCTGATGCCGCAAGCCTTCTCAAAGAAGTAGAACAGCCATCCGAGGTTGAACTCGTCTACGCGCTCCACATCGATTTTGATTTGCGGCACGCCGCCGTCGATGTGGGCCATTATCGTGGCGGTCATCGCACTCTCGTTGCACTCTTCTACGCGCCTTCCGGCCAGATAGTTGAGGTTGTCAAGATTATCCTTGTCAAAGGGTATTCGCATCTCGCGCCTGCAGTTGGTGATATGGAGCACAGTCTCGAACAGGGTGCGCTCACCCTCCTGGATGTACTGTCCCATTGAGTGCAGGTCGGTGGTGTTGGTAACGCTTGCAGGGAAGATACCCTTGCCGTCCTTACCTTCACTCTCGCCGTAGAGTTGTTTCCACCATTCGGAAACAAACACCAGGCGGGGGTTGTAGTTCACCAGTATTTCTGTCTTGTAGCCGGCGTCGTAAAACATATTGCGCAGGGCGGCATACTGTATTGCAGGATTCTCTGCGCTGCGTTTGCTGCACACGGTCTCCGCCTCTTGCGCCCCCTTGACCATAGCCTCAATGTCGTAGCCGGCAAGTGCGATGGCCAGAAGACCTACGGGGGTCAGCACCGAATACCTGCCGCCGATGTTGTCCTCAATCACGAAGCTGGTGTAGCCCTGTGCCGTCGCCAGGCTCTTGAGGGCGCCGCGGTTGCGGTCTGTGATTGCCACAATACGCCGGGATGACTCTTGCAGGCCATATTTCTGCTCTATATACTGTTTGACGATGCGGAATGCTACGGCCGGTTCTGTGGTGGTTCCCGACTTTGAGATAACCACGCACGCAGTGTTGCGGTCCTCGATGACGTCGGTGAGTTCTGCCAGGTAATCTTCACTCATATTGCTGCCGGCAAAGAGTATATGCATCCCTTTGTTGGATAATCTGGCGGTGAAATTGTGGCCCAGTGCGCTGATGGCGGCCTTGGCTCCGAGGTAGCTGCCGCCGATACCTATCACGACCACAGTATCGATATCCATTGCCTGCCACCTCTCGACCACCTCTTTGTAGCCGTCCAGCACATCCTGGGTTATGGTTCCGGGGAGATGGTTCCATCCAAGGAAGTCGTTGCCGGCGCCCTTGCCCCCTTCCAGGGTGTCAAATCCGGCCAGGGCCTTATTCATATATTCATTGATTCGCTTTTCGTCTGCGAATGGCTTGCATCCGCTCTTGTCAATCTTGATCATTGTGCTTTTATTTTGATAACGGAGAACCAAAGGTATATGTTCTGGTCCGAAAAATAAAATATTTGAAAATTCTTTGTGAAAAAAGAAAAATTACTCTACATTTGCAGTCCCCAAACGGGGTGCTGATTTGCCCAGATGGTGAAATTGGTAGACACGCTACTTTGAGGGGGTAGTGCCTGATTTAGGGCGTGCAAGTTCGACTCTTGTTCTGGGCACAAGGGGGCGACTAATAAGTAATTATTGGTCGCTCTCTTTTTGTTGTGTCGAGATT
>CAMKTW010000215.1 GCA_946415795.1 uncultured Bacteroidales bacterium | reverse complement strand
AAGGCTGAAGCTAAAGCAGAAGAGGCTCCCGCTGCAGAAGAGCCCAAGGCAGAGTAAGGGTCATCCCGAAGCCGGTATTCCCGGCGATAAAGCAACGCATATCCCTCTATTGGGGTATGCGTTGCTTGTTTTTTGCCATTGCGCCAAAAATATCTACCTTAGCATTTAAGAAAACGACTTTACAATGAAAAGGATACTTTTGATGGCAGTTTGCCTGATGGCTATGGCAACTGCAGCTATGGCCCAGGATATTAACGACCGTGCTGCATATTATTTCAATATAGACCACGACCTTTGGTACAATAGTTCCAATGCCGCCGGCCTGGCGCTGGGCAATATGGCGCAGTGGCGCAACGTGGCTTTGGGCTATGATATGGCCACCGGCAGTTTCACCGATTCGTGGGATGCCCGTTCCAAGTCGGTGGTTTCTGCATCGGGCGATATGCTGATGGATATCGAAGGGTTCAAGGTGGCCGCCAGGCTGGATATGGGACTGGGGCGTCTTGCCAAGAGCCGATACAACAACTCGCTCTATGAAGTGAGCTGGGATATGCCATATTTCGTGGCCATCAATTCTGACGAATCTTTCCTGTGGAGGCAGTCACGGGCAGCGATTGACGTGAGTGCCGCCACACCGCTGATTCTGGACGACCGGCTTTCGGCGGGCATAAACCTTAAGATGGACCTCAGGGGCGCCTCTAAAAATGCCATACCTAACGGCAAGTACCGCGGTATGCAGCTGGAAATAATGCCCTCTGCCACATTCGCTATAAACGATGATCATACGGTAGGCTTGGCGCTTGGCTACAAACTAAATCCTGCCCGCAGCCTTGTGGGCACCGGCTCTACAGCCAGCGGGGTTCTTGTGCTTCAAGGCTTGGGCTCTGCATCGCCGCGCATTGCGGGCGGGGACTTCCCTAATAAGCTGGGCGAGCTGGACTACAACGCCGGCTTCTTTGCCGCAGCTGTGGATTATAATTACAAGGGCGACGCCTCTGACTGGCTGGTAGAACTCACATTTGACAAGGGAGCAACCCGGGTGACAGAGGTAGGTAAGGCCGTTGGCAGGGTGGACAAGATTCTTACCGGCTTTTCTGTCGCCGGACTTTTGGGCGACCAGCGCAGCCGCAAGCTCTCGCTGGATATCCTTTACAACCTGAATTACTGGCTTGAAGGATCTTTGGAAACCACCAAAGGCACCAACAGCCAGCTTGACGCAGACCTTGGCTATACGGCATACACCGATGCCGACCTTGAAACCGGCTTCGACTGGGTGTTCGGTCTGGGTACCGAGTTCCACCTTATGAACTACAAACGGTTTTTCCCCGAAGGAAACTTGGCTAACACCAGGCTGATGCCCTATGCTTTCCTGGGCAAGAACGTCTCCATTGCACCGGAGCAGTCACTGCTGGCGCGCCTGAACCTGGGCTATAATTTTGCCGCCAAGACCAAATATGATTACAAAGGGATAACAGAGGGCAATTATATAGTCAACTATATGTACGACAAAGAGGTCGGCTATCTGGGCAGTTACTACCTCCGCACTTCGCTGGAGGCTGAATACACCTACAGATTCAACTCGCTGCTGACCCCGTACGCATCGCTGGGCACAACATTGCTTACCCCTATGGGCAAAGGTAAGGGGAGCCGGTTCCTGCTGTCATTAAGGCTGGGAGTTCTGTTCTAGAAAAGGCCGTTCAGCTGCGCCTCTATCAGGTCGCAGACGGCGCTCAGGTCGGCGGGATTTTCTTCAAAATCGTACTTGTCCACATCCAGGATAAGCAGCTTGCCGTCGGTGTAGTTCGCTATCCACTTCTCGTAGCGCTCGTGAAGGCCTTTGAGGTAGTCTATGCGGATGCTGCTCTCGTATTCGCGGCCGCGCTTCTGTATCTTGGCCACCACGTTGGGAATGGAACTGCGCAGGTAAATGAGCAGGTCGGGCGCCTTTACCAGAGAAATCATAAGGTTGAACAGGTCGCGGTAGTTGTCAAAGTCGCGGCCCGACATCAGGCCCATATCGTGCAGGTTGGGGGCAAAGATGTTGGCATCTTCGTAGATTGTACGGTCCTGCACAATGACCTCGCTGCTGCGGCCAATCTCCACTATGTCGCGGAAGCGCTTGTTCAGGAAATAGATCTGGAGGTTGAAAGACCAGCGCTCCATATCCTCATAAAAATCTGCCAGATAGGGGTTATGGTCCACAGGTTCAAAACGGGGTGTCCATTTGAAATGCTCGCAGAGCAGACGGGTCAGTGTGGTTTTTCCGCTGCCGATATTTCCCGCAATCGCAATGTGCATAGTTCTTCCGGTTTTTAGTGATTCTTACAAATTTAGCAAAAGAGTTTGTAATTTTGTGGTATGTATAAAGTTTTTTACTTCAACCCGCTGCGGGAGTGCTGCTATGTCGTGTGGAACGAAAGCCGGCAGTGCGTCATCATAGACCCTGGCGCCCTGTCGCAGCGCGAGCAGGAGCGATTTGCAGAATATATCGGCCAGGAAGGCTTCGAAGTCAAGGCCATATTGCTGACCCACGGCCATTTTGACCATATCTTCGGCCTGAAAGACGCCGTGCAGAGATGGCCGGTACCTGTATATATGCACTCCAAAGACCGGCCGATTTTC
>CAMKTW010000214.1 GCA_946415795.1 uncultured Bacteroidales bacterium | reverse complement strand
TCGAACCTTTCAAACTGGTCAATCGGGTCGTTGAGCTCGCTGTATGCGTTGGCCAGCTCCTTGCCGTTAACGAACAGTTCAAATCGCTCTGTCAGACGCGGATTCTCGCGGTGGCGCTTGGTCAGAGGCGACATCTCCACGGGGTAGTCGGTTATGAATGTGGGCTGTATCAGGTTCTTTTCGCAATACTCTCCAAAGATCGCATCCACCAGCTTGCCATAGCCGAAAGAGGGGTCGATGGGGACATTGAGCTTCTTGCAGGTCTCGCGCAGTTCGTCTTCGCTCATAGCGGAGATATCCACCCCTGCATACTCCTTGATGGCCTCCAGCATAGGCAGGCGGCGGTAGGGGGCCTTGAACTCGATCTCGTTACCCCAGACATCAAACCTGGTGCAACCGTTGGTGGCGACAGCCACTTTTTCCAGCATAGTCTCCACAAACTTCATCATCCAGTTGTAGTCCTTGTATGCCACATATATCTCCATACAGGTGAACTCGGGGTTGTGGGTGCGGTCCATACCCTCGTTGCGGAAGTCCTTGGCAAACTCATATACCCCCTTGAAGCCGCCCACAATCAGACGCTTGAGGTAGAGCTCGTTTGCGATGCGCAGATACAGGGGTATGTCCAGAGTGTTGTGATGGGTTACGAACGGACGCGCCGCGGCACCGCCCGGGATGCTCTGAAGTATGGGAGTCTCGACCTCCAGGCAGCCGGCCTCGTTGAAATATTCGCGCATAGTGGCGATAATCTTAGCCCTCTTCACAAAAACGTCACGCACTTGCGGATTAACAATCAGATCGACATAACGCTGGCGATAGCGCAGCTCGGGATCGGTGAAACCGTCGTGGACAGTGCCGTCGGCGTCGGTTTTGACAATCGGGAGCACGCGCAGCGACTTGCTGAGCACGGTAAGGCTCTTTGCGTGCACGCTGAGCTGACCTGTCTGCGTGATGAAAGCGAAACCGGTGATACCTACGATGTCACCGATATCCAGAAGCTTCTTGAAGACGGTGTTATACAGAGTCTTGTCCTCGCCGGGACAGATTTCGTCACGCTTGACATAGACCTGGATGCGGCCCGCATCGTCCTGCAGCTCCATAAAGGATGCTGCCCCCATAATGCGGCGGCTCATTATCCTTCCGGCAATTGAAACGTCTGCGAAATTATGTTTTTCGTCATCGTAACCGGCCTTGATATCGGCAGTTGAGGCGTTGACTATATATTCTGCTGCGGGGTAGGGCTCGATGCCCAGTTCGCGAAGGCGGGAGAGCGACTCTCTGCGCCCCTGCTCCTGTTCGTTGAGTTGAGAAATTTCCATCGTTTAAAGGTGCCTATAGTGCATTTTCGCACAAAAATAACTTATTTTTTGCCAATAATGAAATATTGGGGTATCTTTGCTTGATTATGACTCCGATTGTTGACAGGAAATGGATAGTGAAAGAGCCGGGCAACCCGGTCCTGGTGCGTCAGCTCGCCCAGGAGCTGGGCATTGACCACGTGCTTTCGGAGCTTCTGGTGCAGCGCGGCATAAAGAACTACGAGCAGGCGCGGGAGTTTTTCCGCCCCGATCTGAGTATGCTGCACGACCCCTTCCTGATGGTGGATATGCAGAAAGCGGTGGACCGCATCGAACTGGCGGTGAACCGCAAGGAGAAGATTCTGATATATGGCGACTACGACGTGGACGGCAC
The DNA here is from genome assembly GCA_946415795.1 of uncultured Bacteroidales bacterium. Taxonomy (GTDB): domain Bacteria; phylum Bacteroidota; class Bacteroidia; order Bacteroidales; family UBA932; genus Equibacterium. Next base: position 961 of record CAMKTW010000214.1, on the reverse strand, counting down.
TACCGCGGTGGCGCTGATGTACATCTTTCTAAAGAGCGTCACCCCCGACTACCTTCTGGATTACTACATCCCCGACCGTTACGACGAGGGTTACGGCCTCTCTTACAAGGGGATAGATTATGCCCACGAGAAGGGTTGCAGCCTTATCATCACCCTCGACTGCGGCATCAAGGCCATCGAGAAGGTAAACTACGCCTCCCGGTTCGACATCGACGTGATAATCTGCGACCACCACCTGCCCGACTCGGAACTCCCCAAGGCAGTGGCGGTGCTGGACCCCAAGCGGTTCGACAACACCTATCCCTTTGACGACCTATCCGGGTGCGGTGTCGGATTCAAACTTGCCCAGGCCTATGCAATGACCCACGGCATCCACCGCGAACAGGTTCTGGACCTGCTGGACCTGCTGGTGGTGAGTATCGCCTCCGACCTGGTATCTGTCACCGGTGAGAACCGCGTGCTGGCATATTACGGTCTCAAGAATCTCAACAGCCGCCCGCGCAAGGGGCTGCAGTCCATAATCAAGCTGGCGGGACTGGAAAAGCACCTCATCACCATAGATGAGATTGTGTTCAAGATCGGGCCGCGCATCAATGCGGCGGGCCGTATGGAGTCCGGCCGTACTGCGGTGGACCTGCTGGTTGCCGGTGACGACGAGAAGGCGAGCAAGATTGGCGACGAAATCAACAACCACAACAACGAGCGCAAGAGCATAGACCGCGAGATCACCCTCGAGGCCATCAATATGGTCAGGGACAGCAGCGAATTTGACAACAAGAAATCAACGATAGTCTATAACCCGTCCTGGCACAAGGGTGTCGTGGGGATCGTAGCCTCCCGGCTTGTGGAGGCCTTCTACCGCCCCACGATCGTCCTCACAAAATCGGCCGGCGGATTCATTGCCGGCAGCGCCCGTTCTGTCGCAGGATTCGACCTGTATGAAGCCATCGAGTCGTGCTCC
>CAMKTW010000213.1 GCA_946415795.1 uncultured Bacteroidales bacterium | reverse complement strand
AGACGACATCAAAGCAATGCTCTAATGAACAAAGACGCTTTCCTCCTCGATAATCAGCTCTGCTTCAGGCTGTACACCGCTTCGCGACTTCTCACGCAGGCATATCATCCATTGCTCTCGGAGCAGGGGTTGACATATCCGCAGTACCTGGTGCTGCTGGTCCTGTGGGAGAAGGACGCGCAGCCGGTGAACGACATTGCCAAGCGCCTCTGCCTGGAGACCAATACGGTGACCCCGCTGCTGCAGCGTATGGAAAAGGAGGGCATCCTTATCCGTAAGAAGGGAAAGGAAGATGCGCGGCAGATTATCGTCCATCTAACCCCGTTGGGAAAGCGGTTGCAGGAGTCGCTGTGCGACGTTCCGGCTACCGTGGGAGGAACTGTCCTTTGCAAGAGCGTGACCCCAGAAACCGTCCCCGACCTTTTCCGGATGCTGGATGATATAATTGCCCGGCTGAAGACTCAGACTGAAAAGAAAGAGCAAAGAGACCGCCCGGGACGTGATAGATTAACCAGGTAAGAGGTGAAGCGTCTCTGTAAGGTAATTTCAAAATATATGGGAGTGCTAGTCCTGCTATCGGCAGGGCTTGCTTTTTTGTTCCCGGGCTTTTTCGGCCATTTCAAAACAGGCCTTATCAACCCTCTCCTGGGTGTGGTAATGTTTGGTATGGGCCTTACGCTCAAGGCAGATGATTTCAGGGTCGTGTTCAGCCGGCCAAAAAATGTCATAGCAGGATGCGTGGCCCAGGTTGCAGTGGGGTATTATCTATTCCGCTAGATTCCAAATTCGGAGAAGGTAACCAAAAGAGACTGGCTGAAAACAGGTATCTGGCCACTGAGATGGATTATATATGGCACTATGAATCACCGCTCGGCGGAATCACCCTCGGAAGTGACGGCAATTCTCTCATCGGCCTCTGGTTCGATGGGCAGAAGTACTTCGCCGATACGCTTTCTGAAGAGCGGGAAGAGAAGATGTTACCAGTTTTCGGGGACGCTTGCCGCTGGCTGGACATCTATTTCAGCGGTAGCGAACCGGGGTTCACGCCACCCATCGCCATGCGTGCCACCCCGTTCCGCAAGGCCGTTTGGGAAATCCTGCTGACAATCCCTTACGGCAGGACAATGACCTACGGAGAGATAGCAAAGCGAATAGAAGAGAAGATGGGAATTGCCCGGATGTCCGCACAAGCGGCTGGGGGGGCAGTGGGGCACAACCCCATCTCACTCATTATCCCTTGCCACAGGATTGTAGGCACTGACGGTTCGCTTACCGGGTATGCCGGAGGTATTGACAAGAAGGTCAATCTGCTTAGGATGGAAGGTGCAATAACGGGAACCCCACCGGGACAGAAATGCTGAAGGTCGAATACTAAAATTAAAAGTCCAACCCGAAAGAGAGGACTGCGCCCGCAGCCGTCAGAATACACCATACCGTCCTTGCGCACAGGAAAAGAGCAAGGCGATAAGAGAGAGCAGTTTGGATTATATATGTACGGGCATCCAGGGGCTCAACAAAGGTAGGGTTTTCTTGAAAACAGGCGCGTGGAATCTCCCGGGACGTTATCTCTTGACTATTTCGATGCCGGTTACGCCGCTGCGGTTAATCGTGAGGATATTGTCGCAACCTCTCAGGGAGCCGAACGTCCAGCACGACTTGGACAGAGGCTTGCCGCCGGAAAGGACTTCCGGCTTGAATGAGAGTTTTATCATCTCGGTGCCGTCTCCATCAAGCGCGGTGTATTTTACGCTGCCGGAGCCGTATTCAACATCTTTGAGCATTGATGTGGTGCTGAATATGTGGTCTGTTCCCTCCGGGATGATTTCGGGCCAGGCGGCCATACCTTCAAGGAAATGGGGCAGATAGTCAAAATAGCTGTCGGAGTACCAGATTCCGCACCATGAAATGCCAACTGAGTTGACGGAAATATTGCCCTTGGAAGTATGATTGCAGGCGGAATACTCTGCAAGCGCCAAAGTAGAGAGGCCATCTTTCTTAGCCTGCTCGCATCCGGTTTCTGCGGCCCATCGTGCCAGCACGGAGCCGTATCTGGCAGTGTGGCTTCCCATCTCATAAAAGCAGCCATCCTGTTCGTTGACGCTGACTCCGCCGTAACGGACAGTGCCTCCGAAGCGCCCCTTGACGAATGCGAGCAGATCCAGGACGACCTGCTTGTAATCCTTGCAGGCATCGGGATTGTCAAGCAGGTACCTTGCGGTTTCCATAGGTGAGAACTGGTTGAGGTTGAACCGGCGTTCGGATACATCCTCAAAATATCCTGACCATAGACCTGTTTTCACGGGATATTCCATTATCCAATTGAAAACGAGGTCCCTCTTTGCCTTGAGCTCTGCCTTGTCCAGGGAGGTGTCGCAAGCGAGCATCTTGTCAAAGAATTCCACAACGAATATCATATCGGCAGTATAGGCATCTTCTGTCTCGCCTGTGCGCATATTCACCCTGAAGGGGAGCGGTGACTCTTCTCCGGAACCTTCCTTGATATGTTTCAGGAGCAGGCCGGCTATATGCTCAGCCATCGCAAGGTACTTATCCTCTCCGGAATACTTTGCGAAATCCATATATGCGACACCTGCCATTGCCGCCTTGTCTGTCTCCAGCCTTTCGTCCAGATAGAAACCGGCAGGGTCGTCGTTATCTTGGGTACGGACCATCCCCG
>CAMKTW010000212.1 GCA_946415795.1 uncultured Bacteroidales bacterium | reverse complement strand
CCGTTTTCTCTTGAAGAGATAGTCGTTCTTGCCCTTGCCGCCATATTGGTGGCCATCACTGTCCGGGCAATTGTCCGTAAGGAGAAGTTTTGCCGGTGGTTGGGAAGGACTCTCGCCACGCTTATGTGGCTTCTCGTGTGGTTTTATATGGGCTGGGGCAACAATTATCACCGGACCGGCCTGTACGAGAGAAACAACATCAAGCGTATCGAGTATGACGAAGGGGCTTTCAGACAGTTCCTTGCAAATTATGCCGACAGTCTGAACAAGGCTGCCGGGGAAGCCGGAGATTATGACGCAAGAACTCTGGCCACCGAGATCAAAGCTTTCTACTCAGATGTGGTGAGCAATTATGGCTACGCTCGGCTCCACAGCTGGCAGAAGGTCAAGGCGCCTCTGATAAATCCTCTTTTCTCAGCCGTGGGCATCCAGGGCTTTATGGGGCCTTTCCTGGCCGAATCGCAGGTGAACCGCGATGTCCCGGTGGCCGAATACCCTTACGTGGCGGCGCACGAGCTTTCGCACCTTGCGGGCGTTACCAGCGAAGCCGAGGCTTCGTATTGGGGATTTGTGTGCTGCAGGCAGAGTGCCAACGCCGCAGTGCGCTACAGCGGCTATCTGAGTCTGCTGCCATACGTCTCGCAGCAGGCACGGGCGCTGCTTCCGGCAGAGGACCACGCGGCCTGGATGGCCACTGTGTCTGACAAACCAAAGTCCGACCTTGCCGCCTCCCGCCGGATATGGCAGGCGAAGCGTATCGTGTGGATATCGAATATCCAGCGCTGGATGCAGAACCTTCTGCTCAAAGGCAACGGCGTGTCAGAAGGCACCAAGGACTACTTTGGCGTAGTCAGTATGATAATGACTATGGATGCCCGCGAGAATGGTCCAGTGGTAAGATAGCGGTCCTGGAGTGTCTTTTTTGGATTAGTTTGCTACATTTACGGTATTATTTGAATTGTTCAATAACATCAAAAGAATGTACGACGTAACAAAACTCAGCGACACCACTGAAGGCGAAGTCCGCAGGGCCTCTTTCGCTACCTGCGACTTGGTTTGCTCTAAGCAGATTGACATAGAGATTGAAGGCGACATCATCAATGGGATTCAGTTTACAGGTGGTTGCCACGGCAATACCCAGGGCGTATCCATTTTGTGTAAGGGTATGAAGGTGGCCGATGTGATAGCCAGACTGGAGGGGATTGACTGCAAGGGCAGGGGCACCAGCTGCCCCGACCAGCTCGCCAGGGCGTTACGGCAACTTAGCGAATAATTGAAACGGATTCAATATACCGGAACTAACTATGATCAGATCAAGCGCCTGTGCGGGGACAAGGTGCTTGCCCCGTATTTTTGTATGGGGTTTTCTATGCTGTCGCTGGAGACTGAAGCGGGCCTGGTCACCGTAAATGAGGGTGACTGGGTGGTGATGGACGACAACGGAAAATTCAGCGTGGAGCGGTAGTCCCGGCCGCTGCTATTTCAATAATTTGCGCATAAGGGCGTCCCACCAGCGGTCGGGAAGGAGCCAGTGGAAGAACACGGCGGCGCGGGAGCCCAAACCGGTAGTATAGCGGGTTCTGGGGCGTCGGGAATTGACGGCGTGAGAGATGGCCCGGGAGATGACCGTCGGATCCGAGTTGAAATTGCCGGTGTAGATCTTGCGCATCATAGCGGCCTGGCCGTTTGCGGCCTTCTCATAAGCGGTGCCTCGGGAAGATTCCTCCAGATGGTCGGCAGCGATAATGCCCCAGTCTGTCTTGATGATTCCCGGCTCAATGATGCACACGTCCACGCCAAACGCCTTCATCTCAATGCGGAGGGCGTCGCTGAGGGCCTCTACCGAATATTTTGACACGTGATACCACCCGCCAAACTGGAACACGCTCTTGCCAGCTACGGAGGCGATGTTGATTATGCGACCGCTTCTGCGCTCACGCATATACGGAAGGACCAGGCGGGTCAGGGCAGCCAGACCGAAGACATTTACCTCTATCTGGCGGCGCGCATCCTCCATAGAGACGGTCTCAATGGCCCCGAAGTATCCGTAACCGGCGTTGTTGACCAGGACATCGATGTGCCCTTCGGCTGCGATGACCTGCTTCACTCCCGCCTCCATAGAGGCCTGGTCGGTGACGTCCATCTTTATGGCGACCACTCCCAGGGGCGCCAGCGGCTCTATCTTTTCTACCCGGCGTGCCGCACCGTAGACCTTGTGGCCCTGGCTGGCAAGCATCTTGGCGGTGTCAAAGCCGATGCCGCTGCTGGCACCGGTCAAAAGGATTACTTTGGATGTCATATGTGTCTGATTGTTATTCTACTATACGTCCGGTGATCTCTCCGCTGCAGCCGGCTGCGTTGGCCTCGTCGGTGTCGATGTGCATAGCCAGTGCATACTTGGGGCTGACGCGCACCACGGTGTCGCCAAAAATCACCTTGCGGCCCGTTTCCTGCTCTACCTCAACCTTCACGATCTGGCCGTTGGTCACGCCAAAAGCCTCGGCGTCGGCGGGAGTCATATGGACGTGGCGCTTTGCCACAATCACACCCTCTTCGAGGTCCACTTCTCCGCAGGGGCCGATAATCTTGCAGGGGGCGCTGCCCTTGACATCTGCGCTCTCGCGCACCGGAGCGGTGATGCCCAGGGTGCGGGCGTCGGTAAATGAAACTTCTACCTGATTCTCGG
>CAMKTW010000211.1 GCA_946415795.1 uncultured Bacteroidales bacterium | reverse complement strand
ATAAGAATACCAGCCAGGTCATGTTCCGCTATGACCTGCGGGAGCGTACCATCGGCGACCTCATGACGGACCGTCTTAACTTCATCTTCCTTGAGATGACAAACTACCGCAAGGCCGAGCCCGATGAAGGAGACACTTTCGCCGAGAAGCTCTCCTATGCCCTGACACACATGGGCATACTCTGGGACCGTCAGACAGCGCTGATTGAGGAGGTATTCGGCCTGCTTTTTGCAGCCTGTGACTTATCAAGTTTAACTGAGCAGGAACTGCAATCTTATACCAATGATGTCATGACAACAGAAGCCGATCGCAAGAATATCATTTACACCGCCCGGATGGATGGCAAAGAGGAGGGACTTGCTGAAGCCGCTCGCAATCTTAAGAACCTTGGCGTTGACATCAAGACTATAATAAAGGCCACAGGCTTGAGCGAAGAGGAAGTGATATCGTTATAGCGCCCGGGCCGTCGGGGTATCTTTTGTGACAAGTTCCTCAGGGGTGCCCTGAAATATGAGGGTTCCGCCTTCGTCGCCGGCGCCGGGGCCGAGTTCTATGATATGGTCGGCGGCACGTATTACATCCAGGTTGTGCTCAACCACTATTATTGAATGGCCCTTGGCAATGAGGGCATCGAAAGAGCGCAGCAACTTCTCGATATCGTAGAAATGCAGGCCTGTGGTAGGTTCGTCAAATATGAACAGTATCGGACCGGTGGAGTTGTCTTTACCCAGGAACGACGCCAGTTTGATGCGCTGGCTCTCACCGCCGGAGAGGGTGCTGCTGCTCTGCCCCAGTTTCAGATATGAGAGGCCTACGTCCATCAGCGGCTTGAGCCGCTCCGCGATGCGTCTGGCCCCTGCATCCTCTTTGCTGCCAAAGAATTCCACAGCCTCGCTCACGCTCATATCCAGCACGTCGCTGATACTTTTGCCGTGATATTTGACTTCAAGTACGTCGGGCAGGAACCTCTTGCCTCCGCAGGAAGGACACACCATTGTCACATCTGCCATAAACTGCATCTCGACCCTTATCACCCCCTCGCCCTGACACTCAGGACACCGCCCGCCGTCAATATTGAAAGAGAAGTGAGAATGCCCGTATCCGTTCATCCTGGCGTACGGCTGTTCAGAGAAGAGTTTGCGGATATCGTCGTAAACTTTGGTGTAGGTAACGGGATTGGAGCGGCTGCTCTTCCCTATCGGATTCTGATCCACGTATTCTACCGAGGAGATCCGGTTCAGATCGCCCCGGAGTTCTTTGAATGCGCCAAAACTCTCTCCCAGCTGGTTTATATGGCGGTGCAGCGCCGGATAGAGGATGTCACCTACAAGCGAACTCTTGCCGCTGCCGCTCACACCCGTCACTGCCACAAGGCAGCGCAGGGGGAAACTGACAGAGAGGTTTTTAAGGTTGTTCTGACAAGCATCCACCACCTCTATGGCAAACTTTCCTTTATGCTTTATCTGCGGGAGATAACCTTTGCGACGTCCGGCCAGATACTCAAGGGTAAGCGATCTGTTGTTGTTCCAATCTATCCCGGCGGACACCTTGGGAGGGCCCTGATAAACCACTTCGCCCCCCAGTATTCCGGCCCGCGGGCCGATGTCAATAACCTGGTCTGCAGCCTCGATTATCTCTTTGTCGTGTTCCACAACAATCACGGTATTGCCCAAATCGCGCAGTTTCCTGAGTACCGATATCAAACGCTGGGTGTCCCGGCTGTGGAGTCCTACGCTGGGCTCGTCCAGCACATACATAGAGCCTACAAGGTTGTTGCCGATTACCTTTACCAGATTGATGCGCTGGCTCTCGCCACCGGATAAGGTAGATGACGGACGGTCCAGGGTAAGATATCCCAGGCCGACCTCAACTATATAATCGAGACGTTCACGAATCTCTTTGAGAGGCATCTCCGCCAGTGTACTTTCATATTCATCCAGCTGCAGGTTCCGGAAAAAAGCAGCGAGGTCGCGAATCTGCATCGACATCAAATCTGCTATTGTCTTGCCGCCTACCTGCACATAGAGAGCCTCTTTTCTAAGACGGGTACCTCCGCACACCCTGCAGGTCGTCTTTCCGGAGTAGCGGCTCTGCATATACTTGAACTGTATCTTGTACCGGTTCTTATCTACCCAGGCGAAGAATCCGTCTATGCCGGTAAAGTATTCGTTACCCTTCCACAGGATTTCCTTCTCCTTTGCAGTCAGGTCTTTATAAGGCTTGAATATCGGGAAATCAAACTTGTATGCGTTGCTTACCAGTTCGTCCTTGTAATATTTCATAAGTTCTCCCCGCCAGCAGGCAACCGCTCCGTCATAGACGCTCAGTGTAGGGTTTGGAATCACCAGATTCTCGTCTATGCCTACGATAGTGCCAAAACCGCCGCAATGAGGGCAGGCACCGAGCGGACTGTTAAAACTGAACAGGTTCTCGCTGGGGCGCTCGAATGATATCCCGTCAGCCTCAAATAGATTTGAGAAAGGTCTCATAGACTCCGGAAGGCCGCAGAAGATATGGCCATTCCCCTCTGAAAAGGCCGTTTTGAGAGAATCGAGTGCGCGGGCTGTAAAATCGGCGTCGTCGACGTCGGAAATACGTACCCTGTCTATCAGCAATGCGAGACTGGAAAAATTGGCGGGGACTGCGACCCGGGAAAGGATATCATCTATCTTGAATACATCTCCGCTGGACACATCCACCATACGGG
>CAMKTW010000210.1 GCA_946415795.1 uncultured Bacteroidales bacterium | reverse complement strand
TTTCTCTTTTGGCAAAAGGTCTTGTAGAGCGCGTGGGCAGTGACAATGCAACCATAACGCATAAGGTTCCTTCACGGGAGGATGTGTTTCAGGAACTCCCGATCCACGACCACTCCAAGGGTATTTCTGTGGTTCTGGAAATGCTTCTGGACAAGGAGAAAGGTGTGCTCAAGAGCCTCTCCGACATTGATGCCGTAGGCCATCGCGTGGCGCACGGCGGAGAGTATTTTTCTTCTGCCGCAATGGTGAACGACGATACTATAGAGAAGATAGAGAAGTGCTGCGCACTGGCACCGCTGCACAATCCCGCATCGCTGCTTGGTATCCGCGCCGCCGCAGAGCTGATGCCTCAGATCCCTCAGGTGACAGTATTCGATACTTCTTTCCACCAGACCATCCCTGACTACGCATATATGTACGCACTGCCGTATAAGTACTATGAGAAATACGGCATCCGCCGCTACGGATTCCACGGTACCAGCCACAATTTTGTGGCGGGCAAGGCCTGCGACGCGCTGGGCTGGGACATCAAGGAGAAGAAGATAATTACCTGCCACCTTGGCAACGGCAGTTCCATCACCGCCATCAAGGGTGGCAAGTCGATAGACACCTCTATGGGCTTCACTCCGCTGGAGGGCGTCACGATGGGTACCCGCTGCGGCAATGTGGATCCCTCCGTGGTTACATTCCTGATGGCCAAGGAGAACCTGAATCCGTACGAGATGGACTCCTTGATGAACAAGAAGAGCGGCCTGCTGGGCCTCTCCGGTGTTTCTGCGGATAACCGTGACGTTGAGGCTGCCGCCGCCAGCGGGAACAAGCGGGCAGAGATGACCCACCTGAAGCGCTGCTACGACATCAAAAAGTTTGTGGGCGCTTACGCAGCAGTCCTGAACGGGGTGGATCTTATAATTATGACGGGAGGTATCGGCGAGAATGCCCGCAATGTCCGCCGCGAAGTCCTCTCAGGCCTCGAGTATCTGGGCCTTGAACTGGATCTCTACCGCAACGACCACGTTGAAGGCGACAACTGGCTCATCAGTACCGAGTCATCCAAGGTGAAGGCTATGGTAGTCTGCACCAACGAAGAACTGGTGATTGCCCGCGACACTATGGATATAGTGAGCCGCAAGCGCAAATAAATTCTGAATTATGAAAACTGTTTTAAGAGCGCTGCTTCCGGTAGCGATGGCAGCAGTGTTTGCCGTATCCTGCACCAAGTCCGGCGAAGAAGAGGGCGGCAGCCGAAATTAGAGGATGGTGGGGGTGTAGTGGATTGAGACGCTGTCGCGGGTAACTGTGACGACGTTGAAGCCGGGCGTGCCGTGCCCAAGGGCGTTGCCGACAGGGCCGGCGGCGACAAAGCGGATGCCGTCTATCGTGGTGTCATAGTCCTGATGCGTGTGGCCGGCAAAGACCACGTCCACGCCCTTATCCTTGAAAAGCGAAATGTACTGCGCGCGCTGCCCGTTGGAGAAATTGAAGTAATCTTCAGGCTCGTCCACGCTCTCGCGCACAACCGGGCAGTGCAGGAAGATGAAGGTGTATCGGCACCCTGCAGCGGCGTCCAATTCATTTGTGAGCCATTCCAGCTGAGCTTTCTCGGCCTCTTCGGCACCGTCTTTTATGCAGTTGGAATCAATCCCTATGAAAGCGCAGCCTCTGTCCCGGAACGAGAAGCGGAAGCCGTAATCGCGGCGGTCGTGATTGCCCAGAACCTCATAGACCGGGGCCTGCAACCCGGCCAGACGGGTTTTGTATATCGAATCCTGGACGGGGTCGGCGGGATTATCCACCAAGTCGCCGGTGATGAAGACACAGGCCGGATCCAGCGCGTTTGCTGCATCCACGGCCGCCTTCATAAGAGAATCGGAATGGGCATAAGCAGGGGAGTCGTCCATAAAGCCGATTTGTGTGTCGCTCATATGGACAAATGTGAACGGCTCAAAGGGATGGCACGCGGTGGCCAGAATCAGGACGATGCTTAAAATGTATGGTTTCATATCAATATGACTGTAACGCTTCTGGCGGCCTGGGCGCCCATTACAAGGGTCTGGGCTATGTCGGCGGTCTTGGAGGGGCCGCTGATAAAGGTGCCGTAGCCGTACCGGCCGGGATCTACGCGACGGTATGCCTCGTGCATATTGTTCACGATGGCCTCCCTGGAGAGCAGTATCACCAGATTCTCCGAGATGAAGCAGACGGCCTTCTCTTTCATCGCCTGCGGAATCCAGATGCAGCCGTTCTCCGCGACGCCCAGCTCTCCGCGGATGACCCCCACGTCGGTGCCGTCCAGGGCGGCGGCGCTCTCCACGGTATCGGGGTTGAGGTTGGCGGCTGTCACTTCCGGCAGGTTGGAGGCGATGGTCCTGGCCGACGGGAAACGCTTCCGGATTACTGAATCTACAGTCTCGCCCTCTCCGAGTTCTACGACTTCGCTGCCGGCCACCTTTGAAGAGGCTATGAAGGCCTCCAGAGGGTCGGGGTAGGTGATGGGAGCAATGTCGTCCAGCGCGGGCATATCGTAGCGCGTGCCAATCCCGGCGCGGATCCTGCCAAGTATTTGCTCTTTTCTACTCATCTTTTTCCAAATCCATACTGTGGAACGGTTTAAAGGCTCCGGTGGCGGCTTTATACATCAGGGGATGGTTGTACACCATAGACATCCCCTTGCAGAGGGCCTTCTTTGCGGAGGGTACGGCTCCGGGTGCCTGCCGCCATTTGTATATCTGTTCTCCCAGGTCAATCTTCACC
>CAMKTW010000209.1 GCA_946415795.1 uncultured Bacteroidales bacterium | reverse complement strand
TTCAAGGCCTGCAGCGAGGCTGTGAAATGCGGTTTGGAGGTGAATGCCGGCCACGACCTCAACCTGGACAACCTGGAGTATTTCAAAAAGGTTATGCCCCGGCTGGACGAGGTCTCCATAGGCCACGCCCTTATTTGCGACGCCCTTTATATGGGGCTGGAAAAGACCATCGCCGCATATCTTTAAAAAACAGAAAGATCAACCAATTATAATCCATAAAATGAAAAGAACACCCCTTATCCTCAGCATTATCGCGCTGGCAGTGGCACTTTGCGCAGCTGTTATGTCTGTAGTCAAGCCCGATTTCAAGAAGAAACCCGCAAGTGAACCCGCCGACATCACCAACACCGGCAATATCACGGCAGTTGCAGGTGACATCGTGTATGTCCAGCTTGACTCACTGATTGCCAACTACGATATGTACAACGACAAGATGACCGCATTCCAAAGCAAGGTACAAGGCATTCAGGACGAACTTCAGAAACGCGGCCGCCGTCTGGAGAGCGATGCAAAGGCTTTCGAGAATCAGGTTCAGAAGGGTCTGCTGACCCGCTCTGCAGCAGAAGAGCAGCAGAACAAGCTTATGCAGCGCCAGCAGAATCTGCAGAACGACGCAGCCAAGAAGGATGCCGAGATCCAGGAAGAGCAGGCCGTGCTCAACAACCAGGTTTACTTTGCAGTGAAAGAGTTCATTGAGCGTTACAACGCAGAGCATCAGTACTCCCTGATCCTCACCACCAGCGGCGTGACCAACACCGTGCTCAATGTCAACCCCGGCCTGGACATCACCGCCGACGTGCTCAAGGGCCTCAACGAGGAATATATCAAGAACCGCAACAACACTCCCGAAGAGTAGCAGAATAATATCTTTTATACGATGAGTGCAGTTACACATACCGAATTCGACTTCAGAGGCCAGAGCGGCAAGTATGTCGGCAAGGTGCGCGATGTGTACACTATAGCCGACAAATATCTGGTGATGGTCGCCACCGACCGCATCAGCGCCTTTGACGTGATCCTGCCCGAGGGCATTCCCTACAAAGGTCAGGTGCTGAACCAGATAGCATCGTCTTTCCTGGATCTGACAGAGGACATCGTTCCCAACTGGAAGATAGCCTCCCCCGACCCTATGGTCACGGTGGGCTACAAGTGCGAAGGACTCCCCGTGGAGATGATTGTAAGGCGCTGCCTCACCGGCAGTTCGTGGCGCAGCTACAAGGCCGGTGCAAGGGAAATCTGCGGCGTGAAAATCCCCGACGGGATGCGCGAGCACCAGCGTTTTGAAACCCCCATCATCACCCCCACCACAAAGGCTGAGATAGGCGCTCACGACGAGGACATCAGCAAAGAAGAGATTATTGCCCGCGGCATAATGAGCCGCGAAGACTACGAAAAGCTGGAGGATATCACCCTGAAGCTTTTCCTGCGCGGCGAAGAGATTGCCGCAAGGCACAATCTGATGCTGGTGGACACCAAATATGAATTCGGATTCCTTAACGGCGAGTTGTGCCTGATGGACGAAATCCACACGCCCGACTCTTCCCGCTATTTCTATGCCGACACCTACCAGGAGCTGTTTGACAAGGGCCTCCCCCAGAAGCAGCTCTCCAAGGAGTTCGTGCGCGAATGGCTTATGGAAAACGGCTTCTGCGGAAAGGATGGACAGAAGGTGCCCGAGATGGACGCCGCACGCGTGAACGCCATCAGCGACCGCTATGTGGAGCTGTACGAAAAGATAACTGGCAAAGAGTTTGTAAAAGAGCCTTACGACAACATTTACGAGCGCATTGAGTGCAACGTAAAGAATATGCTTGCAAGACTCGAATTCTAACCGATACGTTTATGAAAAAAATCTGTGCCGCAATAGCTCTGACATTCGCGCTGCTTGCCGTTTCGCCCGCAGCCGAGGCTCAGAAATTCATCCCTGCAGCGGTGGAAATTTCCAAAAGCGTTGCAGAGATTGACGGTCGCTCTTTCTACGTCCACACCGTGGAGGCAAGGCAGACCCTGTATTCTATATGTAAGGCATACGGTGCAGATTTGGAGGAGGTAAAGGAGATAAATGCCGGCAGGCTCACCGGAGGGCTCAAAGCGGGTTCCCTGCTGCTGATTCCGGTAGATGAAAAGAAGGCAGAAGAGGCACCGGCCCCTGAAGTCAAAGAGACCCCTTCTCCCGCAGCCGAGAGCAAGGTGTCCGACAGCAATGCCGAAGCACAGCCCACCGGCAAGTATGTCCTACACCGCGTAAAATGGTACGACTCCCTGCTGATGCTGGCCCTCAAGTATAAGGTGTCGCAGGAAGATATCGTAGCTGCGAACAACCTCGACTCCAAGACCCTGGTCGTGGGGCAGGTGCTCAGGATTCCCCTTGGCGGCGAAACGGACGCCGAAGTGGACGACAACACTATGATAGAGGTGCCTGAAGACGAGTTGTTTGAAGAGGAGAAAGAGAGTGAGAGCGAGTCTTCCGTCTCTATTGTAGACCCGGAAGACCCCGAGCAGGACTGGAACTGGAAGCCGGTGTTCGTGCCTTTCGGCGGCACTGCCAACATCGCCCTGATCATCCCCATCGGAAGCCAGCTGCCCTCTCCGTCCGCCAACTTCCTGGACTTTTATGCCGGAGTGCTCACAGCCATAGACCAGCAGCGCAAAGACGGCACCAATATCAACCTGAAGGTGATTGATATGACCGACTTTGACAGCGCCGAGCAGCTTATGAAAGAGTCCAAACTGGACGATTTTGACTTCCTGATCGGCAACTTCTCTATGGAGAATGTGGAGGTGCC
>CAMKTW010000208.1 GCA_946415795.1 uncultured Bacteroidales bacterium | reverse complement strand
TGCCTCTACGATATGCTCTCGCGCTGGTCCGCTGGAGAATGGAATGTTGATATCCCTCTGATTATCAGCAACCACGAAGACCTGAGGCCGGTTGCGGAGAAGTTTGGTATAGCATATCACGTGTTCAAAATCACACCTGATAACAAGGCGGCTCAAGAGGCGGCCGAGCTGGAGCTGCTCCGCAGAAACGGCGTGACATTCATAGTGCTTGCCCGCTACATGCAGGTTATCAGCGAGAAGATGATCCAGGCCTATCCGGAGAGGATTATCAACATCCACCACTCCTTCCTCCCCGCTTTCGTGGGGGCGAAACCATATCACCAGGCCTTTGACCGCGGAGTTAAAATAATAGGGGCGACGAGTCACTATGTTACAAGCGAACTCGACGCCGGCCCTATCATTGAACAGGATGTGGCGCGCATCACTCACAAGGATTCTGTCGAATCGATCATCAGCAAGGGCAAAGATCTTGAAAAGATCGTCCTATCGCGCGCAGTGGTGAAGCACATCGACCGCAAGGTGATGGTCTTCAAGAACAAGACTATCGTATTCGAATAGAGAGCGGCTCAGAGGTATCGGGGTGCTCAGCAAAGAAGGTCAAGACCTTTTTCTCGCGGTCCCACTCCATTTTGCGCACCCGCTTACCGTTTACCCGCACCCTGCGCGGGATTTTCTTCAACGTTACTTTCATTTCATATACGCGGCTAGCGTGCATCCCTTCGTATGATCCCTCCACGGGGTCTACAGTAATGTCCAGTCTGCGGCGTTTCTTCTCATAGCTGAAGCGGGTCTTTGCTATGGCACCGTCCTCGTGCCGGTAGGTTGTTCCGTCATCCTCCCAGAAAGTATATTCGCCCTTGGCTGCCGGCCAGACATTGAGTACCAGAGTGTCAAGAGGACGCTCGCACGCGTGGTTTGCAACGTGCTGGAAGGGGATGATCGCACCTTCGCGGATATACACCGGACCGCCGTACTGGGTCTTGTCAAAGTCGGCGGGAATGGTTTCGCCGCCGCTCTCCATCTTTTTATTGGTCCAGAAGTCATACCAGGTGCCTTCCGGCAGATAGACCTTGTCTGTAAAGACGGTGATCAGCATATCGCCGCCATACATATATTCGTGCGCAAGGTCGTCGCAATTGCGGTCGTCGGGGAAAGCCAGCGGCATCGGCATCATAACCGGATCGCCATCCACAGAGCCCTTGAGGGCGCCGCTGTAGGTATAAGGCACCATCCGGTTGCGAAGCTGGAGATAGTTGCGATATACGACCTGCGCCTCAAGCGGCTGATACCACGGCTCCTTGAAACTGTACCAGCTGTTTATCTGCATCCACGGCAGGAAGATACCCATATGCAGGCCGTCGGTGCTGGCACCCACGTCGCAACTGGTGTTGTTGTAGCCGCTCATCTGCAGGTTAAGCTGGTCGTAGAGCACCGCCACTCCGCCGCCGCTGTCGCCGGTGGTGGCAGCCGTGTAGTGCTGGGTACCGGCAAAGCCGCCGCAATAGTGGTGGAACGAGCGGGTGTCGCGGAAATCGCGGTTCATCGCCAGGAACTGCTTGGGGAGCAGAACCTGGTTTACCTCGTGCATCTCGGCATCGGTATATCCGTTATAATACTTGCGCATCGGATGGCGGTCCACCGTCTGGCCGGGGTCCAGCTTGAAGCCGTCCACTCCGTTGCTCATAAACTTGCGCAGATGGTCAAACCAGTTGATCTGGCCCGACAGCTTGCCTCCGTTCTCCTTTGCCAGACGGTCCTCTTCCATCACGCTCAGGTCGGTGTCGATGTTGAGCCACAGGCAAATCTTATAACCCAGGGCGTGAAGGCGGGAGATAAAGCTTCCGCCGTGCTCGCCGTTCTCAGTCTCATTGGAATACCAGTAGGGCTGGCCGGGGAACTTCTTGTAATCCCACTTCTTGTTCACGGTCCAGTCGTAGTAGGTCTCCATCCACTGCGGCTCAACCCACATCATATCCATCGGATAGCCCTGCTCCATAAATTTGACCGCCTCGTTCATAAAGGTGAAACCGTCGGCGTTCAGGTGGGGGCCAAAGCAGCAGCCGTAAGCCCAGCGGGGCAACAGGTAGTTGCCGCCGGCAATGTCGTGGTAGCGGCGCAGCAGCTCCATCATGTCACTGCCTGTCATCAGGTAGAAGTCAGCACTTTTTACCGTATTGAAAGCCAGCAGCTTGTCTGCCGCACTCACGCCGCAGTCAAAAAAGCTGATGTTGGTGGTGTTGTTCAAGACAGCCCAACCGCCGGTGGCCATCATAAACGGGTTGACATTCTCGGTATTGGCATAGGTGGTAAATATGCGCAGGATCTCGCCGCGATGCTGTAGGTGCTTGCGGCTCACGCTGCCGCCACCATAGAGGCGGTCGTCATCCCTGAGGGAGAACCTCAACGCCGATGTGCGGCCCTTGTCGGTGATATCCACGCCCATATCGGTGTTCTGCTCCCAATGGTCGCTGCCGATGATGTTTACGTGCTCGTTGAGATAACGGAACTGCGCATTGTATTTGTCTGCCAGTTCTGCCAGCAGCGGATCCTTTGCAGTCAGATATTCAATGGATTCGATTATTGCATTACCCCCGGCATCGGCAAGAGAGGCGGTGCCGGTGGCCTTATCCACTGTAAGGATGTGTGAAGCGGTCTTCACGGCCGCCTTTGCCGCATCCTCTTCTATGGTGGCCCCCGCCCCGTCCCATTGGCTGCGGAAGATGCCGTAGCGGAGCATTATCGACTCAGGGAAATCTTTTTCTTCAGTGATCTGGAGGCGGAATATATCATTGTTGCACGCCTCTACGCGCATCTTTGCG
>CAMKTW010000207.1 GCA_946415795.1 uncultured Bacteroidales bacterium | reverse complement strand
CCAGCGACCCGCTCACATTTATCCCGACCTTGAGCCAATCTTTTATCTGAGAGGTGACGCTGGTACGCAAACCTGCACGGTTATAATCGGAATGGCGGATGATACCCTCCTGGCCAAAGTAGGAGCCGGAAATCAGGTATTGGGTTTTCCCGTTGCCGCCGCTCACGGAGAGTTCGTGCTGGTGAATGGGGGCGATACGGAAAATCTCCTCCAGATGGTTGACGTCGGCAAAATCTTTTACATACTCCCCTTCTATGGTCTTTCTCTGGATCGCGCTGTACATATTGTCGTTGCGTGTAGCCTCGTTGTAGAGCGCAATGTACTGGTCGGTGTTGGTCATTTTTGGCAGATAGCCGTGGAACTGCACGCCGGCCTGCATATTATAGGTAATCTTGGCATCGCCGTCCTTACCGCTCTTGGTGGTTATCAGGACGACACCGTTGGTTGCACGTGAACCGTACACGGCTGCGGAAGAAGCGTCCTTGAGCACCGAAATCTCTTCGATGTCGCCAGCCGCGAGCGTATTGAGCGCACCCTCTACCGGGATACCGTCCACGATGTAGAGCGGTTCGTTGCTGGACGATATGGAACCTGTACCGCGTACACGGACAGAGATGCCGGCACCAGGCGCACCGGTCTCGGAGGTGACGTTCACGCCGGCAACGCGGCCCTGCAGCGACTGCTGGACGGATGAGACAGGAACTTTCTGGAGTTCTTCACCACCCACCTTGCTCACTGCACCGAGCACGTCACGCCGTTTCATTACAGAATAGCCCACAACGACCACCTCGTCGAGATACGTAGTGTCCTCTTCAAGAGCGATGTCTATAGTGGTTTTGCCATCAATGGGCACGGTAACCGTTTTATAACCCATGTAAAAGAATTGCAGTTTGTCATCAGAGGCAACACTGAGCTCATAGCGGCCGTCGATATCGGTGCTAGCACCGGTGGAAGTTCCTTCCACATAGACACTTACGCCAATCAGCGGCTCGCCGGATGCAGCATCGGTCACAGTTCCGCCGATGCGGGTCTGCGCGAATGCGGCCGTGCTCAGGAAAATGAGCAGAAGGGTCAGAAGTTTAATTTTCATTATAGAGTATTGTTTTATCGTTTGCCTGTGTTCCGGCGGGGAGCTCTGCTATGAGGGCAGCGCAATCCGCGTCAATTGTTATCTTGCAGCTGTCGCTGACACCCTTGGCAAGATATTTCCCTGATACTACATCCAGAAGGTCGCAACGGCTGTCGCCGTCAAGGGTATAGGTCACCTCACGCGCATCGGTATGAGGGTTGTACATCAGATATACCGGCCAGGGCCTGCTGGCATAAAAGTCGGTGGCATTGCAGTCCAGGCGGAGAATCCCCTCCACATCGGTGGTACGGACAATCGCGCCGAGGATACCTACCGCCGAGGTGCTGTATACGCTGAACATGCTCTCCGGCGGATTCTTCTCGTTCCAGAGCGGGCCGTCACCCAAAGCGATGGGATGCTTTCCCTCATGTTCCACGGGCATGTAACGGTCATCCTCATATCGGAGCCCTTCGTATGCAATCACGCTGTTTGTATAGTCCTGCATACCGGGAAGGCACTGCAGTGAATCGGGAATCTGATCCGGGAAGAACAGGCGGCAGGAGTTGACATTGTTAAGCATCCATTTGCCTATCGCACGTGCATACTGGGGCTGATATTTCACCAGCGGCACAAATGGCCAGGCCACGTCTATGCTGTTCATCAAAAAGGCGAAGCCGCCACCGTCTATCAGGCTGCCCTGCAGGCCCGCGATGTCGTAATCGCCCCATCGGCCCGAGGTGATGCCCCAGCCTGTACGGCCGTCCGCTGCAGTACAGCCGTCAAATACCCACGAGAACATCTTGTCGATATCAAAGTTGCACCCCTGTTCAGCATTGAGGCGGGCGGCGGTGTAGATGCCCATCGGGAGGAGTATCTCGTAGAACCGACTCTCTGTCTGGCCGTCAAGCGCCTCCATCGCGGAGATGGCGTGCTTCAGGTACTTTTCGTCGCCGAAATGGCGGTATGCGCTGTAAAGGACCCAGGCGTGACCGCCGGCGGCGTCCTGCTGCTTCGGAATCCAGTTGTTGCACCCTTTCATTGCGGCATAATCGAAATATGTGAAATCATAGTTGCCTGCAAGCACTGAGTCGGCACGGGCAAACTGGTCTGCAGTGGTACGCAGGATCTCCTCTGCCCCATCCACTCCGGGGAAAACCTCACTCACAGCCCAGAACAGGATGTTGGGATAGACATCGTACCACCAGTCACGTCCGTAACCTCCGCCAAGGAGCGCCACTTCCGGGCAGGTGTTGTTCATCACAATGTTCCAGCCGTTCTCCGTATTGAAGTAGTTCTGGCTCATCTTCACCCAGTTGTGACCGTTCTGGTCGCGTTTGTCAATCCCGTTGAGGCCGGCGCCAAGAAGACAATGGAGGGTATTCAGACTCTCATGAAACTCACCGTTGTTAACATCTGCGCCCTGGCGGGCATCATTCATCGCCGTATAGAGGCCGAAGGTGCGGTTACCGGTATTGCGCCCGGCATCGTCCCACCAGATCACGGGGCCGCAAGGTGCAGGGTTATCAAAATCAAATGCGAACGCATCAAAATCCAGAGCCTTCTGATGCCAGTCTAAGATGGCGTAAGGCTGCGGCAGGGAGGGCATTGTCTCTACCTTGTCGATATTCTTCTGAGGTACAGGTTCCCCGGCGTATCGGGGGGCGCAGGAGGCAGCTGCTAAAAGAGCTGCCGCTATCATTATGTATCTACTTTTCATTTGTTCCGGAATATTTGGTGTCGATATCCTTGAGAATGC
>CAMKTW010000206.1 GCA_946415795.1 uncultured Bacteroidales bacterium | reverse complement strand
GTCACGCCAATTCTCTTCTACCTTTACGTAAACGGTCAGGAACACCTTCTTCTCAAAGAAATGCTCCATTTCGATGCGCGCCGCGGTCGCGGTCCTTTTCAGCGCTGCGCCGCCGCGGCCGATGATTATGCCTTTCTGGGTTTCCCGCATCACGTTTATCACGGCGCGGATGTCGTATCGCTCTTCACTCTCCTTAAACTCCTCAATCACGACCTCAGAGCAATAAGGTATCTCTTTGCTGTAGTTCTCCAGAATCTTCCCGCGTATTATTTCAGATGCGAAAAAGCGGAGGCTGCGGTCTGTGAATACGTCCTTGTCGTACCAGGGCGGGCTGTCGGGCAGCAGTTCGCGGATCCGTGCAAAAATCTCTTCTACGTTGAACTTTTCCAGCGCCGACGCTGCAAAGATGTCGGCTTTTGGCAGGCGCTCGCGCCACCAGCCGGCCAACTGCGCCACCGACTCCTGGTCGCTCTTGTCTATCTTGTTTATAACCAGCACTACGGGGCACGTAACAGCGCTCAGTTTTGCCACGTACTCATCGTTCTTGTCGGGCTTCTCAACAGTGTCTGTCACATACAGTATCACGTCTGCGTCGCCGATGGCAGCATCCACAAAGTCCATCATACTCTGCTGCAGGCGGTACTTGGGCTTGAGGATGCCGGGGGTGTCGCAATAGACTATCTGGTAGTCATCGCCGTTTACGATGCCCATTATGCGGTGGCGGGTGGTCTGCGCCTTGCTGGTCACTATGCTGAGCCGCTCGCCCACCAGGGCGTTCATCAGCGTGGACTTGCCGACATTGGGGTTGCCGATGATATTTACAAAACCCGATTTGTGCTTGGCCTGCGGCATACTAGCGCTCTCCCCCCATCATAAGGAAATTGACCTCTTCCGGCGTCAGGAAGCGCCACTGGCCGCGCTTCAGGTTCTTCTTGGTGAGACCTGCAAAGTACACGCGGTCAAGCTTGCGGACCTTGTATCCCAGATGTTCGAAAATACGGCGCACTATGCGGTTGCGGCCGCTGTGAATCTCAATGCCCACCTTGCTGCGGTCGGCATCATCCACAAATGAGAGTTTGTCTGCGTGGATTTCGCCGTCTTCCAGCCTGATGCCCTCCAAAATCGCACTGAAATCGCTCCCCTTGAGGTTCTTGTCCAGGTTGACCTGATATATCTTGCGGGTCTCGTAGCTGGGATGCATCAGTCGCTCTGCCAGGGGGCCGTCGTTGGTAAACAGCAGGACCCCTGTGGTGGCTTTGTCGAGACGTCCCACAGGGAACACCCTCTGCGGGCATTTTTCCTTGGAAATCAAATCCATCACAGTCTGCTCCGCGTGCGGGTCGCTGGTGGTGGTGACGTAATTCTTTGGTTTGTTCATCACCAGATAAACCTTCTGCTCGCCCTTGAGCCGCTGGCCGTTGAAGCGGACGTCGTCACCGGGCTTCACCTTTGTGCCGAGTTCCGACACAATCTTGCCGTTGATGGTCACCAGTCCGGCCTGGATGTATGTGTCGGCCTCGCGGCGCGAGCAGATGCCGGAGTTGGCGATGAATTTATTCAGGCGGACCTCGCCGTTATCCTCTGCAGGTGCCTTGGGCGCCTTGCGTGGTGTACTCTTCTTTATCGGAGAATAGTACTTGTCGAAAGACGGCTTGCCGTGGGCGGCGCCATACTGCTTTCGCCCGCCGGTCGTGCTTTTGGAACGGGCAGGCGCATCACTGCGATTTTTGTTTCCCTTGTACATCGAAAGTCTTTAAGAGTTATATTTTGACAATCTGCAAATTTACAGAATAAAAATTTATCGGCAAACCGTTACACACCGATATATTTATTTGTAACTTTGTTGCATAAACAGCATCAGATTATGCGCACACTTATCAGGGATTGCAACATCGCATCGCCAGGCATCGAAGTCAAACACGGAAGCATCCTCATCAAGGATGATATCATTTACAGCGTCCTGACGCCGGGAGAGAGCCTGCCGGACGCCGACATAGTAATCAATGCTGCTGGCCTTACCGCCATACCGGGCCTTATCGACATCCACTGCCACGGCCGCAACAACTGCGACTTTACCGACGGCAGCGAAGAGGGGGTGAACACCATCGGTATGAACAAGCTGAAAGAGGGTGTCACAATGATGCTCCCTACCACCCTGACGCAGAGCGAAGAGGCTTTGGAGGCGGCATTCTCCTCCATCGCCAAATATAATGGAAAAGGGGTCAAGATGCCCGGCATCCATCTTGAGGGTCCGTTCATCAACCCGAGTGAGGTGGGCGCCCAGAATCCGGCTTATGTACGTATGCCAGACATAAAGTTCGTGGAGAGGCTGAATGCGATTTTCCCCATCCACAAAGTCTCCTTTGCACCTGAACTCCCCGGAGGAGACACCTTTGTTACAGACCTTCTGGCGATGGGCATAGTGCCAAGTGCCGCCCACAGCTCTGCAAAGTATGCGGAATTTTACCGCTGCTATGCAAAGGGACTGCGCAACCTGACCCACTACTGCAACCAGATGACCCCTCTCCACCACCGCGAAATCGGTCTGGTCGGGGCGGGACTGCTGCACAGCAACGTGTTCGCGGAGATGATCTGCGACCTGCAGCATACAGGTTCCAATATGATCAATCTCGCATTCAAGGTCAAGGGCCCTGACCATATGATTCTCATTACCGACGCTATGCGCGCCGCAGGTATGCCCGACGGCGAGTATGACCTCGGCGGACTGCCGGTGATCGTATCTGCCGGAGCAGCCCGTCTCAAGGATAACGCAGCCCTCGCCGGCAGCGTCCTCCGTATGAACATTGCGCTCAAGAATGTGGTGGCAAGC
>CAMKTW010000205.1 GCA_946415795.1 uncultured Bacteroidales bacterium | reverse complement strand
CTCTATCTTTTCTATGCGGCGAGCCGCACCATATACCTTGTGGCCCTGGGTGGCAAGCATCTTGGCGGTGTTAAAGCCGATGCCGCTGCTGGCACCAGTCAAAAGGATTACTTTGGGTGTCATATATGTCTGGTTGTTATTATTCTACTATACGGCCGGTAATCTCTCCGCTGCAGCCGGCAGCGTTGGCTTCGTCGGTGTCTATGTGCATTGCAAGTGCATATTTGTTAGAAACGCGCACAACGGTGTCGCCGAAAATGACCTTGCGGCCAGTTTCCTGCTCGACCTCAACCTTGACTATCTGGCCGTTGGTCACGCCAAATGCCTCGGCGTCGGCGGGGGTCATATGGATGTGCCGTTTTGCAACGATTACCCCTTCTTTAAGATCCACCTCACCGCAGGGGCCAATGAGTTTGCAGGGGGCGCTGCCGGCCACGTCGGCGCTTTCACGCACCGGTGCGGTGATGCCCAGGGTGCGGGCGTCGGTAAATGAAACTTCTACCTGATTCTCGGGACGGACAGGGCCGAGAATCGACATCTTAAGGCTGTTTTTGGGGCCTACGACC
The DNA here is from genome assembly GCA_946415795.1 of uncultured Bacteroidales bacterium. Classification (GTDB taxonomy): domain Bacteria; phylum Bacteroidota; class Bacteroidia; order Bacteroidales; family UBA932; genus Equibacterium. The sequence continues at coordinate 2,267 of CAMKTW010000205.1, read as the reverse complement.
TCAACCTTCTGGTTGGTGGCAAACTGGCCGGGCTGGGATAGGGCTTTCTTGAATTCCAGCTGTGCGCCGGCACCAAAAAGGATTTCCAGGGTTTCCTGGGTTACGTGTAAATGACGTGCAGAAGTTTCGATAATAAAGTTCATATCTGATTGTTTTTATGTTTTAGAATGGATATCCTATACCGAGATGGATTGCCGAGCCGTTGCTGGAGAACCATTCGCGGGGGACGAGCCACCGCTGCAGGGCTGGGTCGTATCCCTTTACGCCCCAGTCCACACGGATCAGCAGCAGCCCAAAGTCCAGACGTGCGCCCAAACCCCAGTTCATACCGATGGATTTGGGAAGGTTGCTGAGGGAGAATACCGACAGGTCGTACTCTTCATCTGTAAAGCCATCTATTTTAGGGAGGTTCCAGATGTTTCCGATATCGGTGAAGATGGCTCCGTTGATTTCCAGACCAGCGGGAACCGGAATTCCAGGTTGGTTTCAAGACGCATTTCTCCTACCTGGTTGTATATCGCAAAGGATTTGTCCAATTGGGAGAGGCCCGGGCCTATGCAGCGGGACTGCCAGCCGCGCATCGAACTGGCGCCGCCGGCGTAGAACATCTGCTCCATAGGCATAGAGAACAGGGAATTGCCGTACGCGTGCCCGACCCCGCCCAGGAATCTGGCGGCAAGGGCCATCTTATTGCCGCGGCCAAAGCGGAGCGTTCCCACTGCAGTTATCTGCGTGCGTACATATTGTGAATAGGGGATGCCCCAGATTATCCTCTGCCCGCGACGGTTCTCTTCCAACAATGCGTTGAACGCGCTGATACCAAGTCCGGAGGATGCCAGATCCCCGCGAATGTAGAAGTAGCTTACAGTCGGGTTGACATTTGTATTGGTGGTGTAGTAAACAGACGCATTAGTACCCAGATCGAAGTGGTTCTGATACAGATATTGCAGGTAACTGCTTCTCAGGTTGGAATAAAAATCCGGGTCGATGTTGAAGATTTTGATGATGCTCACGCTGGGCACCTTGACAGAGAACCTGAGGTTGCGTGCGGAGCTCCAGGAATAACCGTATGAACCTGAAAAGATGTTGCGGGTGTATTCCGGGCGGTTCTGGTAGTTATATGCCAGAGAAAAGTCGGTAGATGGCAGGTTGGGGGTGGTGCTCTTTATGAAGGGCAGCAGCAGAAGTTTAGGGAACCTGAGACCGGCGGTTATTGCAAACTCGTTGCTGTGGGTGTTGTCGTTGAACTTGAACTGGAAGTTGCCGCGGAAACCGAGGCTGAGCACCTCTCCGCCGCGGAACAGGTTGAAGTTATTGTAAGTGAAAGACGGTGTGATACCTATCAGGCCTGCAGAGTTGGTGGAGGCATCCATATTGACTTCGAAATTCTGCGGGCGCGACGGTGTCAGCGCTATCAGGCAATCCACGTCCCCAGTGGTATCAACGGGGTTGAGGCTGATATTCACGGTATTGAAGCAACGGTTGCCTGCAAAGCGCTGATAAGTGGTGTTGATGAGTTCTTCGCTGTAGGTCATTCCGCTCTTGATCAGGTTCAGTTCTTCGAGAAAGCCAACCCGTACATTCATATTGCGGGGCATTTCATAACTGACATACCGGATAGTGTGCTGCTTGAGAGGTCTGGCCATAGAGGGCGATTCGTTGCGGGTATAATTGCGAAGTTCCACCCGGAGCAGGGCGGAATCGGGCACCGACAACGTATCGGCAAAATTGAACATATAGTTCTTTGTAAAACTGTAGTAGCCTTTGCCCCTCAGCAGGGAGGCGATGCGGGTTGCCTCTGCCTCCAGGCTCTGCTCTGACAGGATATCTCCTGTGTGGATGGTGCGCGCAGCGGAATCGGCGGCCATTATCCGGCGGATTGCGGAATCGGCCACATAATACTCAAGTTTCTTGATGGGATACTGTTTGCCCAGTTTCACCAGATAGTTCACTATGGCTTTGTTCCGTCCCCGCCGTGAGACAATCGTGTCAACGGAGGAGTTGTAGTAGCCCTTGTATTCCAGATGGCGGAGCATTCCGTCCCGGCTGGCCTCTACAGTGCCCGGGTCCATAACCACAGGAGCCTCGAAAGGCGAGCGGATTCCCAGAAGGCTGGGCGTTTCGCTCTGCTTGATATAGGGAGTAAGGTCGCCGCCCGGGTAGCTTTTGGAGTTGGTAACGATGACGTGGTTCTTGGTCAGGATATACTGCCCCTTCTCCAGCTTCTTCAGTCCGGCGCAAGCGCTAACCGACGCTAATACAAGCAC
>CAMKTW010000204.1 GCA_946415795.1 uncultured Bacteroidales bacterium | reverse complement strand
GGAGGGTCGTGGGGATGTTGAAGAACCGGATGCCGCGCATAAATGTCGCCGCCGCAAACCCGGCCATATCTCCGACAACGCCGCCGCCCACAGCCACAACCGCGTCGGTGCGGGTGAAGCCTCCCTCTACAAGTGCTTCGAGAATATGTGCGTAAGACTGAATATTTTTGTTCGTTTCACCTTGAGGAACGGTGCAGATAGATACTGAAGCCCCTTTACTCTCTATGGAGGCAGCGACCGTGTTTGCGTATCGGGCCGGTACTCCGGTATCGGTTACAACCAGCACCTTTCCACCGCTGATACCGAGCAGTTCACCGGCACGGGAGATGCATCCGTTTTCAATGATGATGTCGCTGCCTGGCATCTTGTCGACATAAATCAGGTCGGTCTGATAATCTTTAGAAACAGATATGACGCTGCTCAGAAAGTCACGGTAATAAGGTCGCAAAGCCTGGTTGCCGAGCGCTTCGCTGCGGGCTGCGATAATCTCTTTCTCCCGCTTCAAGTCTTCTACAGGCGCGCCGCTGGCCTTCTTTGCCATTGCAATTGACTCTACTGCCTTCATTCTCTGTTCAAACAGGCGGGCCATTTCGGTATCGATAAAGTCTATTGTACGGCGTTCTTCTGTCATAGTTCAATATCGTTGTGTTGGCAAAGATACATTGAAAAATTCATTTCGTTCTCTCTTTTTTGTAGCTTTGCAAAATATGAGCAAGTCAAAATCATTTTTTGTCAAGTTCTGGAGGTCTTTTGGGGAAAAACTCAAAGAATCGCTGACCAGCGTTCTCCCTGTGAGCATACTTGTATTTGCCTTGTCGCTGACTCCGTGGGTTGACATTTCCCGCTACGAGCTGGCTGTGTTTGAAAGTGCAGCGCTGATGCTGATAGTCGGCATAGGACTTTTCAACCTGGGCGCCGATATGGCTATGACCCCGATGGGGCAATTTGTAGGTGAGGGCCTCACTAAGTCCAAACGTCTTGGCATCCTTCTGACAGTGAGCTTTTTAATGGGGCTTCTTATAACGGTGGCGGAGCCAGACCTGTCTGTCCTTGCGGCCCAGGTCTCCACGGTGATGGACTCTACGTTGCTGATAGTGGCAGTTGGTGTCGGAGTGGGGTTGTTCCTGCTTATGGGCGTGTTCAAGATACTGTTCCACGCAGATCTGACCAGTATATTGCTGTTCTTCTATCTGCTGCTGTTCAGCCTTACATCTTTGCTTATCTCAAGTGGAAACGGCTCCCTGTTGGGTATGTCGTTCGACTCTGGCGGTGTAACTACCGGCCCCATCACCGTACCGTTCATTATGGCGCTCGGAGTCGGCATAGCCCTGTCGGTGGGAGGACGCAATGCGAGCGAAAACAGTTTCGGCCTCATCGCCCTCTGTTCCGTGGGACCTATCGTGGCGGTGCTGCTGCTCTCGATCTTCGCCAATGGAACAATCGACTTCAAGGTCCCCGATTATTCTATGGACAAGATGATGGTTAACGGTATCTATGAGATTTTCCAGGAGCAGACACTGGATGTCGGAAGGTCGCTGATATTGATTGTCGCCTTTTTCTTTGTCCTCCAGTTTACTGTACTTAAACTTCCCAGGCACAATATCGTTAAAATATTGATCGGTATAATTTACGCTTTTGTAGGATTGGTGCTCTTCCTTGCAGCCGTAACGATGGCATTTATGCCAATCGGTTTCAAGATCGGTACCCAGCTTGCCGCATACAGTCCGGTGCTGCTGATTGTAGTGGCGTTTGTAATTGGTATGGTGGTTGTCCTTGCGGAGCCTGCCGTGCACGTGCTCAACGCCCAGGTAGAGGAGATTACCGCCGGACAGGTCTCAAAGAGGCAGATGATGACAGCCCTTTCCATAGGTGTCGGGGTCTCTATCGGACTCTCCGTGATAAGGGTTTACTACGGATTCTCATTGCTGTATTATCTGATTCCGGGATATCTGACCTCTTTGGGATTGTCTTTGCTGGTGCCCAAGCTCTACACGGCAATCGCGTTCGATTCAGGTGGAGTTGCAAGCGGTCCCCTTACTTCAAGCTTCATTTTGCCCCTGGTTATCGGCGCCTGCGTGACGTTGCAGGGGGAGTCGGCGGTGCTTGACTTTGCATTCGGCGTGGTTGCAATGGTGGCTATGACTCCGCTAATCGCCATCCAGTCGCTCGGCTTCAAGTCGGTAGTAAGCCTGCGTATGCGCGACAACGCTGCGATGCGCCGGATCCTGGCGTCGGCAGATGACCAGATAATCTATTTTGAATAGTATGGAAAAGACAAAAAACATAGCTCCTATGCGTCTGGAGATGCTGTTTGCCGTTGTTCATAACGACAAGGTCGCTTACTACTCCAGCCTGATCCAGTCGCACAAGGCAAATTTGCAGTTGTCTGTAGCGGCCAAGGGTACAACCCACCTGGTTCTCGACTACCTTGGCCTTACAGAACGCCCCAAAACTATGATAATGAGTATGGTACGTGCCGACCAGGCCGCCTCCCTGATAGAGGCTCTCGACGAGCAGTTCAAGAAGGGCAAGAATTATAAGGGACTGGCATTCACGCTGCCCCTGAGCAGTATAATCGGTACCAGGGCGTATGGTTTCTTAAGCGACGATCAAAGAACAGTTAAACAGGAGGTGTAAATTATGGATAACAGATATGAACTTGTAATCTGCATTGTAAATGCTGGTTTTTCGCAGAATGTGATGACTGCCGCAAAGGCTGCGGGAGCCAAGGGCGGCACCATAATCCGTGCCCGTGGTTCTGCAAACCCCACCTCCGAGGAGTTCTTCAACATCACCATCCAGCCCGACAAGGAGATGGTTATGATACTTGTCCCC
>CAMKTW010000203.1 GCA_946415795.1 uncultured Bacteroidales bacterium | reverse complement strand
GCGCAGATTAAGAAGATCCTTAAGAAGGAGGTCCTGCCGGTGGCAGGCTCCGGAGTTGACAAGATATGGTTTTACGGCGCCGGGGTAGTCGGTGACCTGAAGGATACCCTTACAGAGTGCCTTGCGGAGGTTTTTCCCGGTGCGGAGATTGCAGTGGAGAGCGATATGCTGGCTGCCTGCCGCGCCCTTTTCGGAGACAATCCCGGCATTGCCTGCATCCTTGGGACAGGCTCCAACTGCTGCTGGTGGGACGGGAAGGATATGACCTCTGCCGCAAAGGCGGGCGGCTTTATCCTTGGTGACGAGGGGAGCGGTGCCTATATGGGCAAGATGCTCATATCGGACTATATCAAAGGCCTGGTACCGGTTGCCCTGAGCAAGGAGTTTGACAGGCGTTATAAGCTCACTTATGCGGATATTGTAAGCAAAGTTTACCGGGAAGAGGCTCCAAGCCGTTTTCTGGCAAGTTTTTCGCCGTTTATCGCGGAGCATCAGAACCATCCCTATATGAAAAACCTTATTGTGGAGAGCCTCCAGGAGTTCATCACCCGCAATGTGATGCATTACGACCCGCGCCGCAATCCGGTGGGTTTCGTGGGGAGCGTTGCCGGCGTTTACCAGAACTTTATCCAGCAGATATTCCGCAATGCAGGATTTAAGCTGGGGCCCGTATGTCCTGCACCCATAGACGGTCTTGTGAAATACCATTCCGGCAAGTAGATGGATCTGTTGCAGACCATATTTTCCAACAATAAACTTGTTGTGGAGGCGGTGGAACGGACAGAACCCGTGCTGCGGCGCCTTTCGCTCAAGATGGCGGAACGGCTTCGCTCCGGCGGGCGTATTTTCTGCCTTGGCGGCGAAAGCCCCGTTCCTGATGGATATGGTGCCGGCGAGAATTTTTTTGCATTGCCTGCAGACGCATCTGTAGCTGCTGACGTGGGTAAGAACGATATATTCGTGGCTCTGGATTGCGGCGCACCGGCGACCCTTGCCCCGCAGATGAGGGCCTGGCGCCGGAGGGGGATGCTCACCGCCTGCATCACGTGTGAAAGTGCTTCAAGTGTGACCTCGGCATCAGAAATATCGGTCACTATGACGCTCGAAACAGCGGGGGAGAATCATCTCCTTAAGGTGCGCACCGCACTCCAGATGGCGCTGGATGCGCTGCTGACCCTGGCTTTTGCGCAGAGTGGTGCCGCCTCCGCCGGCAGTTCCCCTGAAAAAGTTGGCGGTGCCCTGGAAAAGGCCGCCGCTTCGCTTATGAAAGAGCTTCCCGCCCTCGATTATGAAAGCGCTCTGGAGCTTATCCAAAGACACGGCTCGGTCCGCAAGGCCGCCAAAGCTTATAGAGAAAACGTATTTGGGCTTCGCGAGTAGCGAAGCGACGTCTTTAAAGCCGTAAGGCGTAGGAAAGAGTCCCTTCCCTGGGGAAGGGATATAGGGTTGGGGACAAACATAAAAGAATGTGCGGTAGGAAAAAGTTTCGCATACCACCTATCGCCCGAATATTAAGTATAATGATAAATGCGAAACTTGTGCAATGTACAAGGTAAATTATAGGTCAAAGTTGCTGGAAGAGGCTGTAGATCAGATAGCTTCGCTTCCTGGTGTGGGTCGCAAGAGCGCGCTGCGGCACGCTCTTCACCTGCTTAAGGAACCGGCGGCCAATGTGGAGAAGTTCACCTCTGCCATAATGAATATGCGGGCAAATATCCGTTACTGTCCGGACTGCAATATGATCAGCGACAGCGGCCTGTGCCCTGTCTGCAGCGACAGCTCGCGCGACCGCAGCACGGTGTGCGTGGTGGAGAGCCTGCGGGATGTGCTCAGCATAGAGAATACAGGTCAGTATCACGGCCTGTATCACGTCCTGGGCGGCATTATCTCCCCGATGGACGGAATCGGCCCCGACGACCTGCCGATCGGAGCCCTTGTGGAAAGGGTGGGCAAAGGTGAAATCCGTGAGGTTATCCTCGCTTTGGATACCAATATGGAGGGGGAGACAACAGCTTTATATATCTACAGGCAACTGATTCCCAGCGGGGTAAAGGTATCGGCTATAGCCAGGGGCGTTGCTTTCGGCGACGACCTGGAATATACGGATGAATTCACCCTTGGCAAGGCAATCCTTAACCGGCAACTGTTCAGTATCTAAATGTCGTATCTGGAAATAATCCTGCTGGCCTTTGGGCTGTGTGCCGACACTCTGGCGGTGACAATGGCCTTTGGGGCTGCGGGTGGAAAAATCGGTCTGGGAGGTCATCTGAAGATTGATCTCACGCTCGGCTTGATACAGGCGGCACTTGCCGCCCTCGGCTGGCTGCTCGGGGCTGCGTGCCTCTCCCTGATAGAGTCGGTGGACCACTGGATTGCCTTCGGCCTGCTGCTGTTTATCGGCGCAAAGATGATTGTGGAGGCTCTCCGCCCGGGTAAAGAGGAGCAGTCCGACCTGATGCATTTCTGGCCACTGACTGTGGCGGGCGTCGCCACCAGCATAGATGCCCTTGCGGTGGGTATTTCTCTGGCGATGGTGGCGCTGCCTGCAATCAAGCTGGCCGTGACATTTGCTGTTGTCTTTATCGTAACGGCACTGGTGGCTGCGGCGGGACTTCTCGGGGGGCGCGCCTTTGAAAAGGTGCTGGGGCGCTCTGCGGGCATCGTCGCCGGTATAATCCTCATAGCCATAGGTGTCAAGATTTTGCTGGAACACCTTGTTTTTTAGAAAAAAAACGTACCTTTGCAGGACAATTTCAAAAAGATAATGATTTCTGTTCTGAACATAAAATTCGTCAAGACGTCGCCCCGAGAACGGTTGCTGATATCTGTTGGTTAATCACCCCAGTTATCAACCCCGTTATG
>CAMKTW010000202.1 GCA_946415795.1 uncultured Bacteroidales bacterium | reverse complement strand
GCGGCAGCCAACTTTGCTAATTCCATAGTAACTGATTTATTAATGGTTTATAAATAATCTCCTTTAATGTCCTTCCTGCGCCAGCCCTATGAAGACCGACGACAGCATTGTAAATACATAAGCCTGCAGGAATGCCACCAGCAGTTCCAGGCAGTTCATAAATATCATAAACAGCAGTGCCACAGCCGTCATAGAGCCGTTTACGGCCGCACCCATATGCACCGTAACGAAAATTATGCAGCAGAGGCTCAGTATAATCGAGTGCCCCGCAAGGATGTTTGCGAAAAGACGCATCATCAGCGCGAAGGGCTTGGTGAATATCCCGATAATCTCAATGAGGGGCATCAGGGGGATCGCCTTCAGGAAGACGGGAACATCCGGCCAGAATATCTCCTTGTAATAATGTTTGTTCCCGAACAGGTTAACCGCCAGCAAAGTCATCACCGCCATAAACAGGGTGACTGTTATGTTGCCGGTGACATTGGCGCCCGCCGGGAATATCGGTATCAGCCCCAGCAGGTTTGTGATAAAAATAAAGAAGAATGCCGTTAGAAGATAAGGGGCAAACTTGCGCCATCTGCTTCCCACACAGGGTTTTATCACGCTGTCCAGGATAGAGCTTATGAGCCACTCCATCACTCCTGCAAGCCCCTTGGGGCAGTAGTCTATCTCATCACGCTTCCTGTAAGCGCGCGCCGCCACCAGGAAGAGTACCATCACCACCAGCAGCGAGAATACCGCGCCGCAGGCGGTCTTTGTAAGAGAGATGTCCAGAGGCCGTTTCTGCTCTCCACCCGCATCTTCCACAATCTTGTCCTTGTACTTGCCTTCGCGGGCGATGTAAAGACCTTCGTAAACCGCACCTTCGTGACATATCTTATCGGAAGAGAAGATATGCCATCCAGTAGATGAGCGGACAATCACCGGCAACGGGACAATGATGTCGTGCCCCTTTATGGAGGTTATGTGCCACTGGTAAGAGTCGGCCAGGTGCTCCATCACCATCTCCTTGGGGCTGAACTCCCCGCCGTTTCCGTGCCCGGACGCGGAAAGCGTCCGAGGTGAGCAGATCGCCAGCAAAACTGCAGTGATGATTATGATAACGCGCCTTGTCATCTTTCTGTGCAAACTACGATGGTATTGTCTTCTACCTTGACAAAGCCGTTTTCAACGGCATATTCCTTCATAGCCCCGTCCTGCCCGTATCGGACAGACCCTTTATCTAGAGTACTGATAAGGGGAGCGTGATTGCTGAGCACCTCAAACGCCCCCGCCCCTCCGGGAAGGAACACTTTGGCGACCTCGGCATCAACCGTACAGCCGGTTGGAGTTATGATTTTAAGTTTCATCATTGTCTGGCGTCGGCAAGCATCTTTTCGCCCTTGGCGATAACCTCCTCGATGGTGCCGGCATTCAGGAAGGCCTGCTCCGGCAGATGGTCAACTTCCCCGTCCAGAATCATCTTGAAGCCGCGCAGGCAGTCTTCTATCGTAACCATAACCCCCGGCACGCCGGTAAACTTCTCCGCAACGGTAAAAGGCTGCGAGAGGAAGCGCTGCACACGGCGGGCACGGTTCACGGTTAGGCGGTCCTCATCGCTGAGCTCGTCCATACCCAGGATTGCTATGATGTCCTGCAGCTCCTTGAAGCGCTGCAATATCTGGATCACGCGCTGTGCGGTACTGTAGTGTTCTTCCCCCACAATCTCCGGAGCAAGAATCCGGGATGTGGACTCAAGCGGGTCCACGGCCGGGTAAATACCCAGCTCGGCAATCTTGCGGCTAAGCACGGTGGTCGCATCCAGATGGGAGAACGTGGTGGCCGGAGCGGGGTCGGTAAGGTCGTCCGCAGGGACATAAATGGCCTGTACTGAGGTGATTGAACCGCTCTTGGTGGAGGTGATGCGTTCCTGCATCTGCCCCATCTCGGTGGCCAGCGTAGGCTGGTAACCCACTGCAGAAGGCATACGCCCGAGCAGCGCCGAAACCTCGCTGCCCGCCTGTGTAAAACGGAAGATATTGTCCACAAAGAAGAGTATGTCGCGCGGACCGCTCGCGGAGCTGTCGTCGGCTCCGTCCCTGAAAGATTCTGCCACGGTAAGGCCACTCAACGCCACCGACAGACGCGCTCCCGGGGGCTCGCTCATCTGCCCGAAGATAAGGGTCGCCTGGCTCTTGGCCAGTTCCTCCTTATCCACCTTGGAGAGGTCCCATCTGCCCTCTTCCATCCCTTTTACAAACTCGTCGCCGTAGCGGATAACGCCAGACTCGATCATCTCCCTGAGCAGGTCGTTGCCCTCGCGGGTACGCTCGCCCACTCCGGCGAAAACACTGTAGCCGTGGTGCTTTTTGGCAATGTTGTTGATCAGCTCCATTATGAGCACCGTCTTGCCCACTCCGGCGCCTCCGAAAAGGCCAATCTTGCCGCCCTTTACGTAAGGCTCCAGCAGGTCGATGACCTTGATGCCGGTGTAAAGCACCTCCTGGCTGGTGGTCAGGGTGTCGAATGGCGGCGGGTCGCGGTGGATAGGCTGGGCGCCTTTCGGATCCAGGGCATCCATACCGTCAATCTCGTTGCCGGTCACATTCATAAGGCGGCCCTTGATCTGGCTGCCTACAGGCATTGTGATGGACTCGCCCTCGCTTATAACCTCCATTCCACGGCAAAGACCGTCGGTGGAGTCCATAGCGATGCAGCGCACGGTATTCTCTCCGATGTGCTGCTGAACCTCTATTACAAGGCTGCGGCCGTCTGCGCGGGCAATGCGCATTGCGTGATGGATGGCCGGCAGGTCCTCTTCTTTGATGTCAGAAGCGAACGCCACGTCAATCACGGGGCCGATGATCTGGGAAATGTATCCTTTAGTCATAAGTTGTTAATTTCC
>CAMKTW010000201.1 GCA_946415795.1 uncultured Bacteroidales bacterium | reverse complement strand
AGTATCTGCAGCCTGTACACCCGGGGGTAAAGGGCGAGACACCCTTCTGGAACCCCTATTCGTTCAAGTTCATCTATGCCCCGGCATTTGACTTTGACGATGTGGAGGGTGCCGCAAGCTACATCTACACAGCTACTGCTGCCGACGGGATACATACTTTCAGTGCTGACACCCCGCGGGCGGCGCTCTCTCCCGTCTGGAACGACATCCCTGTGGGCAAGGTGGACCTCAGCGTGCAGGCGACAGGAGCCGACGGCGAACCCGTCGGCGAGCCCCAGAGCCGCAGCTTCGAGCGGGACAACCCCTTCTGCGGCCCCTACGAGCCGGCCCCGAGAGGATATCGCGAAGCGGCCGTGATGGCGGCAAAATTTATCCATAACAGCCCGGTTGCACAAGGCTGGCTCGCGGACGGAGACAAACCCAGCCTGAGATATGAGCTGAACTGCTATCCAAACAAGATATGGGGCGGCACCATACAGATAGAGTGCTTCATTGCCGGCGAGATTCCCGAGCTCAGGGAAGAGGCGCTGGAGGTCGCCCGCGCCGCTGCCGACGCCCTGATAGCCAACTCACAGCCTGCCGACGGCCCGCTGCCCTATTTTCCCCCGACATATTATTTGCGCGAGGGGGTAAAATACATCTGGTACATCCAGCGGGTTATTGACCGTAACCGGGACTACACAATGTTTGCCGACGCCGTGATGGCGGCTCAGGCTCTGCTGGATCTGTACGACACGACCAGAGAGGAGAAGTATTTCAACCACGCCCGCCGCATTGCAGAAACCTACCGCAACCTGCAGGCAGAAGACGGCTCCTGGCCCGTCAAGGTGGACATACACACCGGAGAGCCTATTACACCGGCCCGGTGTATGCCGACCTCTATCCTGCAACTTGCACAGAGGCTCCACGACCAGTATGGCGTTAAGGGGTTTGAAAAGATGATTGCCACCACAGAAGACTGGCTCTGGAAGAACACCATCGCCAGCTTCAATTTCAACGGCCAGTTCGAAGATGTAACCGTGGCTGACAAGGCGACATTCCAGAACCTCACCAACTGTATAGCCGTGGATTGCGTGGACTATTTCCTGAGCAAGCCCAAACCCTCCAGAAAGGAGATTGACGCAAGCATCGAGATGGTCCGCTTTGCAGAGGACCAGTTCACCCGCTGGAACTCTCCCGTAGTGGAGGATGCCGGTGCCGATGCCGGTGACGCCTTCACCACCCCCTTCGTATATGAACAGTACTCTTTCCAGTGTCCTATTGATGCAAGCACTGTGGGAGTGGCAAATGCCTGGATGCATATCTACCAGACCACAGGCGATTTACTCTCGCTGGCCAAGGCAAAGGCACTTATAGACAGTATCGTAAAGATTCAGGATCCCGAGTGCGGCTGTATCCCCACGTCGCTCTATCAAGATGCAAGCGTGGATATCAGCGAGCACTGGGTCAATTGTACCTACAGCAGCGTACAGAAACTGCTCCGTCTTGACAATATCTTAAATTCTAAATAACCCGTAACTATACTATGAAAAGAACTCTACTTGCCATATTATCTGCATTCATTCTTCTAGGCCTTAACTGTTGCAAGCCAAAAAGCAGCGGAATGCCTTTCCTGGACTATGAAGTTCTGAACGAACAGGCCGCAAGCGAATATCTCAACCCCGTCCATCCCGGCGTCCGCGGAGAAGTTCCCTTCTGGAACAAATTCGCCTTCAAGTTCACCTACGCCCCGGCGTTCGATTTTGACGATGTCGAAGGCGCCTCGGCATACGTCTTTTCCGCTACCGGCGGCGACACCACCCTCTTCTTCACCTCAGACACCCCGCGCGCGGCGCTGTCGCCAATCTGGGGCGAACTCCCCTACGGAATGATTAACCTCAGCGTACAGGCCATCGGCGCAGAAAAGGAGCCTGTGGGCGATCCGCAGACCCGCAGCTTTACCAAGGATTACCCTTTCATAGGCCCTTACGAGTCTGTCTCCAATGATTATATGGGAGCAGCCATCCGCGCGGCAGAATACATCCATAACAGTCCGATAGGGCAACTCTGGCTGGTGAACGGAGAGCCCGACCTTGGCTACCGTTTCAACAGCTACCCCTGCAAGATATGGAGCGCCACCGTCCAGTGCGAATGCTTCCTGGCTGCCAAAAAGCCTGAATACAAAGAAGCGGCCCTTAAGGTAGCCCGCAACGCAGCCGCCGCGCTTATGAAATACGCCCGTCCTGCCGGCGAACCTCTGGCATACTTTCCGCCGACCTATTTCAGTGGTCCCGGATCAGAAAGCCTGGCTGGCGTACTGGACCGCAACCAGGAGACGACTATGTTTGTGGAGGCTGTCTGCGCAGCGAAAGCGTTGCTTGACCTCTACGACGCCACAAAAGACAGGCAGTACTTCGATTTTGCCTGCCATATCGCCGATACCTACCGCTCCCTCCAGAAAGAAGACGGCTACTGGCCTATGAAGGTCAACTACCACACCGGAGAACCCACAATCCCGGCACCTTGTATGCCCACCACCATCCTGCAACTTGCCCAGCGCCTGAAAAACCAGTATGGCGTGAACGGGTATGACGATATGGTCGCCAAGTCTGAAGCCTGGCTGTGGGCCAACCCCATCGCCACTTTCAACTTCAACGGCCAGTTTGAAGATGTCGAGGTTGAGGGCCACGAGCCTTTCCAGGACCTCACCAACTGCGTTGCCGTCGACTGCATCGACTATCTGCTGGCAAAGCCCCACCCGTCCCAGGCAGAGATAGACGCCTGCTTTGAGATGGCCCGCTTTACTGAGGACCAGTTCACCCTCTGGGGATCCCCTCTGGACGTTGCCTTCGGAGAAGACAGCTCGTGGGAGGTCGTTCCCTTCGTTTATGAGCAGTTCGTCTTCCAGGTTCCAGTGGACCACAGCACCGCCGGCGTTGCGATGGCCTGG
>CAMKTW010000200.1 GCA_946415795.1 uncultured Bacteroidales bacterium | reverse complement strand
CTCGAGATACTGCTGAATCTTGTTCATAGCGGTGAACTCGCCGTATATCATAATTACCTTGGGATCGTCTTCATCTTCGCCGGTACCGTCGCGGAAAACCTCTTCTGCACCGTAGTCGATAAGCTCCAGCTCCAGCATCTCAAGATCGATGTCGTCGCGGTCCTTCACGGTGAAGACGCTCTTGCGGTCAAACATAAACTCCACGCTGCCGCTGGTGCCCAGGTTGCCGCCAAACTTGTTGAAATAGCTGCGGATGTTGGCCACGGTACGGTTGGTATTGTCGGTAGCTGTCTCAATCAGGATGGCGATGCCGTGAGGGCCGTATCCTTCGTAGAGAACCTCCTTGTAATCGCCCTGGTCCTTGTCGGTGGCACGCTTGATGGCGCGCTCGACGTTCTCCTTGGGCATATTCTCGCTGCGGGCCTCCTGCAGCAGCGCACGCAGACGGGGGTTGCCGGTGACATCGGGACCGCCCTGCTTCACGGCGATGGTGATTTCCTTGCCGATCTTGGTAAAGGTCTTGGCCATATGGCCCCAGCGCTTGAACTTGCGCTCTTTGCGGAATTCAAAAGCTCTTCCCATAATTATTCAGCTGCGTTGAGACGGGTGATGTACTTGTCAATTTCAGAAGCCTCGGCAGAAGCGGGATACTTGACTTTGATATCCTCATAGAAAGCCAGGGCCTCGCTCTTGCGGCCAAGATCCTCTGCAGCGATGCCGGCTTTGAGCAGGTATGCCGCCGTGAAGGGGGTGCTGCCTGCATTAATGGCTGCCTTGTACTGCGCCAGAGCCTCCTCGTTTTTGCCCAGGCCTACATAGGCATCGCCCATACAGGCAAGTGCGCGGGCCTTGAGGATGTCGTCACGGCCGTTGTACTGTTTAAGATAACTGAGGGCCTCTTCATAGTTCTTGAGCTGCAGCTGACATACACCTGCATCAAAATAGACGCCCTGGCCGGCCTTGCGGCCATACTGGTCGATAATGTCTGCAAAACCCAGCACGTTGCCGTCGCCGCTGAGGGCCTGTTCAAACTGACCCATCTGGAAATAGCGCTCTGCACCGGCTGCGGCTGCCTTTGCCTCCTGCTGTGCGGGTTTGATGACCCAGCGGTTTACAGCCACGATTGCGCAGGCTGCGATAAGGATGATAAGGAGGATGGTAGAAAGCAGATTGCCGTTCTTCTTAAGAAACAATTCAACACCGCTCACAGCCTCGCCTAAGGCCTGGTTGTTCTCGGTCTGATTGTTGACTTTTTTAGTTGCCATTAGTATTTGATTTAATTAATTACCGTCTGTAATAAGTGCGCAAAATTATAATAAAAATGCGAAACCACAATATTATTTTGTACTTTTGCCAAGGCTATGTATCTGAAGAAAATCAACATCCAGCACTTTAAAAACATCGGCGAGGCCCATATAGAATTCTCGCCCGGGCTCAACTGTATCAGCGGTGACAACGGCGAGGGCAAGACCAACCTGCTGGATGCTGTCTTCTACCTGTCGATGACCAAGAGCTACTTTTCCGGAAGCGAGCAGTTTACCCGCACCCACGGGGAGCGGACTATGGTCCTGAGCGGAGAATACGACGCCGGCGACGGGGCGATTGATACCGTAGCGCTGATGCTGGACGGCGAAACCAAGACGGTGCGCTGCAACAAGAAGAACTACGCCAAGTTCAGCGACCATATAGGCAAGTTCCCCATAGTGATGATATCCCCTTCCGACACCTCGCTTATAAACGAGAGTGCCGATGAGCGGCGCCGCTTTATGAATATGATGCTCTCCCAGACCGACCGGGAGTATCTGCGCGCCCTGCAGAACTACAACAAGTTGCTGCTCTACCGCAACCGGCTGCTTAAAGAGGAGGGCGGCGACGCCTCCCTTTTGGAGACCATCACCTTCAAGATGAACCCCTTTGCCACATATATCTATGATAAGCGGCGGGGGCTCATCGCGCAGCTGGAAGAACTCGCAAGCGAATATTACAGGCGCCTGAGCGACGGGAAAGAGAGCATATCCCTCCGGTACCAGTCCGACCTGGAGAGGGGAGAATTATACGGCCTGCTGGAGAAAAACCTCGAGCGGGACCGCTTGCTCCGCTACACCTCCTGCGGCGTTCAGCGGGACGAGATAGCCTTCCGTATGAACGGCAATCCCATCCGCAGCTGCGGCAGCCAGGGGCAGCAGAAAACCTTTGTGCTGGCCATAAAGCTGTCTCAGTTTGTGATTATGCGAAGGCACTACGGCTTTGCGCCGATACTCCTTCTGGATGACGTGTTTGACAAACTGGACAGCGGCCGGGTGGAGTTCCTGCTCAAGACGGTGGCCAGCGAAGATTTCGGGCAGATATTCGTGACAGACTGCAACAAGGTCCGTCTGAGCGGCATAGTGGAGGGGATGGATGTGAATTCGGCAATGTTCAGCGTGAAAGGAGGAGTCATTACCCGGGACAGTTAACTATGGAACGCAAGAAGTTCTCTACCATAGGGGATGCTCTGGAGCGATACCTTGGAAGCACGCCGCTGGCCGATGGCCTGCGCTATTCCCGGGTATGCGATGCCTGGGATGCTGCCGTGGGCGATGCAATTGCCCACGTGACCCTCTCAAAGGCGTTTGAAAACGGTGTTTTAACGGTCCGCCTGAGCTCTTCTGTGGTACGGATGCATCTTGAGATGAGTAGAGAAGACATCCGTTCCCGGATCAACGGGCAGTTGGGGGAGACCCTTGTTAAATCTTTGATATTCAGATAGTGAAAAAGATAGTTATAGATAGCGCTGTCCCCTATATAAGGGGCGTGTTTGAGCCCTGGTTCAAGGTAGAATATGTTCCCGGCGCCGCGATAGATGCCTCAATGGTGCGCGACGCCTCGGCGCTGGTGATCCGCACCCGCACAAAATGCAACGCCGCCCTTCTGGAGGGGTCGGCGGTGGAGGT
>CAMKTW010000199.1 GCA_946415795.1 uncultured Bacteroidales bacterium | reverse complement strand
GTGAGTGCAGCACCGCCGCGGGTGTCACCATCCATCTTTGTGAGGACGACTCCGTCGAAGTTGAGGCGGTCGTTGAAGGCCTTGGCGGTCTCCACGGCATCCTGACCGGTCATTGCATCCACCACGAACAGGGTCTCGGTGGGCTTGACCGCCTTGTGCAGCGCGGATATCTCGTTCATCAGCTCCTCGTCCACCGCAAGGCGGCCGGCGGTATCTATAACCACCACGCTGAAGCCTTCCCTGCGGGCTTTGGAGATGGCGTTTTGCGCTATCTGGATGGGATCTTTGACTCCGTCTTCGCTGTAACACTCCACCTGAACCTGACCGCAGAGGGTCTTGAGCTGCTCTATGGCGGCGGGGCGGAATGTATCGCAAGCGGCAACCAGGACCTTCATCCCCTTCTTGCTCTTGAGCCAGAGCGCGAGCTTGCCGGTGAAGGTGGTCTTACCGGAACCGTTGAGGCCGGCCACCAGCACGATGCCGGGATTGCCCTTGACGTTGAGCTCGGTATGCTCGCTGCCCATAAGTTCTGCCAACTCGTCGTGCACGATCTTGACCATCATCTGCTCCGGCTTGACGGCGATGAGTATGTTCTGGCCGATGGCTTTCTGCTTTACTGTGTCGCAGAAGTTTTTGGCTATCTTGTAGCTGACATCGGCATCGAGCAGTGCGCGGCGCACCTCCTTGAGGGTCTCAGAGATGTTAACCTCCGTTATCTTGCCCTGGCCCTTTATCAGTTTAAACGAACGCTCTAATCTATCTGATAGGTTCTCGAACATATATGTTTACTTTATTATTCTCAGCGATATTTCCATTCCGAATACTAATGCTTCCAAAGGACTACGGATGCTGCGCATCCTATCCCTCCCATCCTAACGGATGGGCCCCTCCCGTTCAATAAGCCACGGGCGGCCTATGTCCTTATGAAGCATTAGTATTCTCCATTACAATATTTCGTCTAAATACTAGTACTAGTCTCGTATTAGTCTAATTCAATACACAGAATATCTTCTATTTCAGAACTTCATCTGAATAATACGCTTTTGCGAACGGTCTGCGGTTGTAGGGCATAGCCATAACCTGGCCGTATGCGCCGGCACTGTGGATGGCGAACAAGTCGCCGCGGTGCGCTTCTGCCACCAGCAGGCCTTCTCCCCAGCTGTCAGACGACTCGCAAACCGGACCGGCAATGTCGTAGCGCTGCATCTCGCCGCTGCCGGTCAGGTTCTCCACATCGTGGTAGGCCTGATACAGAGCCGGCCGTATCAAATCGTTCATACCTGCGTCAAGTATCACGAATTTGCGGTCGATGCCCTGCTTGACGTACACTGCGCGGGATATCAGATCGCCGCACTGAGCCACCAGCGAGCGTCCCGGTTCAAAGTGGAGCTCCTGGCCCGCCTCAAGGGGCAGATTCTCGTGCACTGTAGCAAACCAGGCATCAAATTCGGGCATAGGATTGGCTACCGGATGCTCGTAATCTACGCCGAGGCCACCGCCAAGATTGATGCTCTTAACCGGAAATCCGGCCCGCTCGAAACGGTGCATCAGATCCATCGTCCGCTTGCAGGCGAGTGCGAAAACGCTCATTTCCGTTATCTGCGAACCGACGTGAACGTGCAGGCCCCGGAAGTCGATATTCTTCAAGGCGGAAAGTGTCTCCACAACTGTGTCGAACGCCCTTATGCTGATGCCGAACTTGTTCTCTTCCAGGCCGGTGGAGATATACTTGTGGGTATGGGCATCGATGTCGGGATTGACCCGGATGGCAATGTTTGCGCGCAGTCCCATCTCACCCGCAAGAAAGTCAATCCGTTCTATCTCCGGAATGGATTCGCAATTGAAGCAGCCGATGCCGGCCTTGAGCGCAAGACGTATTTCTGCATCTGTCTTGGCCACACCTGCAAACACTATCTTGGATGGCTCAAAGCCCGATTCTACCGCCAGCTCCACTTCGCCGCCGCTCACGCAATCGACTCCGAAACCGTAGCTGCGCACTGTATCTACAATACGTTGCTGGTCGTTGGCCTTGATGGCGTAATGCACCTTGTAGCCGTATTTTGCGGCCTGGCTGCGGCACTCCTGAAGGGTAGCGCGCAGAAGTTCCATATCGTAATAATAGAACGGGGTCTCAATATCCTTGAAAGCCTCAAGGGCCTGTTTGCTAATCATCGTTTGCTATATTAGACGGCGCGAAGATAAGAAACAGTTTTGAAATATTACGAAATATCACGCTCGCGGCGTTATCCTCTCAGATGATAATCTGTGCGTAGCTGCTCGAAACGGGCGGGGGCGGCGCGCAGGGCGGCGTCATCGGCCATAATATCGTAAGAATCTATATCATAGGGCTTATATGAGTGTTCTATCTTGAAATTGGCGAGCTCCTGAATGCCAAAGTGCTCTCCGATGCGTCGCACAGAGGCCATAGTACCGTTGATTTTCCCCACTATGGAATATCCGGCGATGTGAGGGGTGGCTATGTCGGCGGCCTCCAGAAGCGCCAGGTTGATATCGGGTTCGCCCTTCCAGACATCTACTGCCAGGCCGCCGAGTCTGGGGCGGGCCTGGAGCAGCGCGTCTTCATCGACAATGCCGCCTCGGGATGCATTGATAAATATTGCCCCCGGCTTCATCCTGGAAAAGAATGCGGCATCTGCAAAATTGCAGTTCTGCTCCCACAAAGGGATGTGGATGGTGACTATATCGCTATGTTCCAGCAGATAATCGACCGGCACGAACTCCCGTTCGCTTGTACCGGCGGCCTCCAGCGGCGGGTCATTCTCCAGGACACGGAAGCCGAGCCTGTGCCCCATATCGGCCACACGATGCCCCACCTGCCCCACTCCGACCACACCCAGGGTGGCGCCTTGCAGGCTTTTGCGACGTCCAAACACATTCAACGCCGCAAAGACATACTCCATCACCGCATCGGCATTGCAGCCGGGGGCGTT
>CAMKTW010000198.1 GCA_946415795.1 uncultured Bacteroidales bacterium | reverse complement strand
ATGCAGCAGCCCTGCCTGCAGATGCACCAGCCTCAATGCAGACAATGCTGCCGTTTGCATCCACCTTGATTCGCGCTATAGTGGGCTTTGCGGGATTCTTTGTCCTGCTGGCCATTCAGAAAGGCCTCGGCCGTCTCAGAGATGGCATCAAGGACGCAAAAGGGCTTAAATACGCCACGCTTCTGACACTTTTCGGCCCTGTGTTTGGCGTCTCCCTGTCGCTGATGGCGGTGCAATATGCCAACGCCGGAATCGCCTCCACGCTGATGGCGCTTACGCCGGTGATGATTATCCTGCCGGACGTGCTCATCAACAAGAAAAAGATAACTATAAAAGAAGTGATAGGTGTTGCAGTCACTATGGTGGGTGTAGCGCTTTTCTTCCTTTATCAATAAAAGATTATGAAGCTTCCGCAAAAAACATCCAACTGGCTGAAACCACGGCTGCGACTCTGGTCAATATATAAAGAGGCGGGATACAACCCCTGGCGCAAACCACGCAAGGCAAAGAAGCAGCGCAAGGGGGTCTATATCGGCACCAGGGAGGCCATCCCGTTCGTGAACGACGATGCCAAGCGCACCTTCTCCCACTTGCTGCTGCGGCCGGGCTACATGATAAGGGATTATGTCCTTGGGAACGATCATGAAAGGTACCTGGCTCCCTTCACTGCCCTGCTGGTGTTCTACTCTGTTTTTACCCTGATTGTAGCAGTAGTACGCCCCGGCACCAACAAGGATTCTATGTTCGACAGTTTGATAAGAGGTTTCAGTGATGCCACTACTGTTGTCCACGACTCCACAGAGAAGGCCCGATTAGAATTAGATTTTAATGGAGACACATTAAGTGTCAACAGCTCTAAACTTCAGTCTATTGCGACAACTTTGAAGGATGCACTGCTCCTAACCCGCCTCGACCTCTATCCCGAAGCGGCCGACACTCCCTGGAAGGAGTCTCTCGCCGCTGTAGAAGGTGATCTGCGCAGCAAGGGCATACCGCTGTTTCTGGGCAACTTTCTGCTGATGTGGATGGCGATGGCCATCGTCTTGAGAAAGTATAAGGTCAGTTTTTCCGGCGCGGCGGCGACATCTGCCTACGTTCTCTGCCAGTTCTGCATATTTATGTTTCTGGCGCTGATTCTGTCGTTCGGGCATAGCTCCGACCTGGGACTTCTGCTGATGGGCGTCCTGCTGTTTATCGACTACCGGCAGATGCTGAAGGTCGGCAACAGGAAAGCCCTGGGTCTCACCGTCAAGACCGGACTCTTCTATCTTATCGGCCTGATTCTGTTCTATGCCCTGGTCGGAGGTGCCATTGTTCTTTTCGCCTTGTCCAAATAATAATGCGCCATATTATTGATTATATTTGTAGATGGATATGACACGCGTGGCCTGCATAGGAGACAGCATCACCTGGGGATTCACGCTGCTGAACCCCTGGAAGCAGAGTTATCCGGCGTTGCTCCAGGAGATGCTCGGCGAAGGCTACGAGGTGCACAACTACGGATTCAACGACGCCTCGGCCCGCTTTGACGCCGACACCCCATATGTCACCAAGCGGGTCTACCGGCACAGTCTGGAGTGGAATCCCGACATCGTGCTGATAATGCTGGGCAGCAACGACACCAAGAAGCGCAACTGGGAGCCTGAGATATTCAGAAAGGACTACGGCAAGCTGGTGGATTCCTATCTTCAGCTTCCGTCAAAGCCCCGCGTGATTCTGGTTGCCCCCATCCGGATTTTCCTCATCGGGAAGATTCCGCTAATGGGGCTCTACCCCGAGACTATGGAGGAGGGCGTCCGCCCCGCAATCCGTGAAATAGCAGCCGAAAAAGGGCTGCAGCTGATAGACCTGCGCGACCTCTTTACAGACTCAAGCTATATGATGGACGGAGTCCACCCGCAGCGCACCGGCGCCAGAATGATAGCAGAGACCATTTATTCGCAATTAAAACCAAACAATATGACAATCACAGGTATCGGAGAAACCGTTCTGGACCTCATTTTCCAGAATATGCAACCTCAGGCCGCGGTTCCCGGCGGCTCCACTTTCAACGCAATGATTTCACTTGGCCGCACCATCGGCCGGGACAATCCCGAAATAGACCTCAGGATGGTCTCCCAGATAGGCGACGACCCGGTGGGTGACATCGTGTTCGCATTTATGAAAGAAAATAAGGTCAGTACCACCGCTATGGTCCGTTCCAAGGGCCAGAGCACAGTATCTATGGCGATGCTGGACGAAAACCGCAACGCCAAGTACGAGTTTTTCCGCGATCTCAACCTGCCGGATTTCGAGGCGCCCGATCTGGAGTTCGGCCCCGGTGATGTAGTGCTTTTCGGATCGTTCTTCGCCATCAATCCCGAGACCCGCGAGCAGACACGCAGCATCATCCGCAAGGCAAAGGCTGCCGGAGCGACGGTCTATTATGACATCAACTTCCGCAAGAGCCACGACGCAAAGACATCCCTGCCGCTAATTGAAGAAAACATCGCGCTCAGCGACATAGTGCGCGGTTCATCAGAAGATATCGAAGCTCTATACGGCTCTGACAATGCCGCAGAAGTGTATGCAAAGCACATCGCCCCGCTCTGCAAGAATTTCATCTGCACCAAGGGCGCCAGGGAGACAGAAGTATTCTCTCCCGGCTTCAGAAACAGCTATCCCGTCCCGCAGGAGACGCCTGTAGTGAGCACGATTGGCGCCGGCGACAACTTCAACGCAGGCACCGTGTATGCCCTCACCAAATACAAGAAACTGGACTGGGACACCATCGTGCCCATTGCCCACAGTTTCTCTGCCAATGTTGTGGCAAGTATGTTCAACTACGTGGACGCTGATTTCAAGGCCGAATAACCCTATATACGATATGAAGAGATTTCTTATTTGTCTGGCGGCAATCCTGGCCGCAGTCACCATCTATGCCAGGGACTATAACGTATCGTCTCCCGACGGCAAAGTCAATGTAACAATCAGCTGCGGCGAAAGCATTTTCTGGAGCGTAGCCAAAGACGGCAAACAGCTTATTGCCCCTTC
>CAMKTW010000197.1 GCA_946415795.1 uncultured Bacteroidales bacterium | reverse complement strand
GAGAATCCATCAGGCAGAATGGGGAGGGTTTAATGGCAACAAGAACTATATGACCAACTTCCGCTATGCCAAGGGCGC
The DNA here is from genome assembly GCA_946415795.1 of uncultured Bacteroidales bacterium. Taxonomy (GTDB): domain Bacteria; phylum Bacteroidota; class Bacteroidia; order Bacteroidales; family UBA932; genus Equibacterium. The sequence continues at coordinate 2,980 of CAMKTW010000197.1, read as the reverse complement.
TATGGACCTCTATGAGCAGAAGACCACAGATATGTCAGCTGCCGCAGCAGCCGTTGAGAAGGCCATCGCAGAGACCGGAAAGTTCGTCACCAACAACATCCTGTTCGAGACCGGCAAGGCTACTCTGAAGCCGGAATCTATGGAAGAGATCCAGAAGGTTGCCGAGTATATGAAGAAGAACCCTCAGGCACGTTTCGAAGTGCAGGGCCACACCGACAATGTCGGCTCCGACAAGACCAACGACCCGCTGAGCCAGTCACGTGCCGAGGCAGTCGTGAAGGCTCTTGAAGAGCAGGGCGTGGATCCTTTCAACCTGCGCCCGGTGGGCAAGGGTAGTCACGAACCCGTTGCCGACAACAGCACAGATGCAGGACGCGCCAAAAACAGACGCGTAGAGTTCATTAAGAAATAGCTTATTCCCCCAGATACAGCAGGTAGCCTTCCACCACCTCGGGGAAGTGCTCCTGCTCCAGCAGGTGGATTTTGGCGGCGACATCCAGGGCGGTGTCGCACGGCAGCACCTCGCAGCGGGCCTGGAACAGGGTTCTCCCGTGGTCGTATTGCTCGTCCACCAGATGGATAGTGATGCCAGTTTCGGGTTCTCCGGCAGCAACTACCGCTTCGTGTACGTGCATCCCGTGCATCCCTTTGCCGCCGTATTTGGGCAGCAGTGCGGGGTGGATATTGATGATCCGGCCGGGATATGCCTTCAAAATCTGGGGCGGCACCATCATCAGGAAGCCGGCCAGAATAATGGCATAGGTGTTGTAGTTCTCCAGCAGCTGCATCACCTTCCCGCCCCAAAGGTCTTCTTTGTTGAAGGTCTCTACGGGGACTCCGAGCCTGGCTGCGCGCTGCAGTACTAAGGCTTCAGGGCGGTTGCAGAAAACGGCGGCTACACGGAATTTTTCTGAGCCGCTGAAGTAGTTGATAAGGTTCTCGGCATTGGTGCCGCTGCCGGATGCGAATACTATGAGATTTTTCATCACCCCAAAGATAGCAAAAGGGAGCTGATTTGCTATTTCGGAAAAATAATAATAACTTCGCCGCCAATTTGGTTGAAAAAATACAAGCAGATAACTACTATTTAACTAATTAACAAATTTTTATCATGGAAGACATCGCTTCAAAAGTTAACCGCATTATTGCTGATAAACTTGGCCTTGACTTAAGTGAGGTTCGTCCTGACGCCACTCTGACCGGTGACCTGGGTGCAGATTCTCTTGACACTGTGGAGCTCATCATGGAGTTCGAGAACGTGTTTGGAATCGACATCCCCGACAATATCGCAGAGAAGATCTCCACCGTTGGAGATGTTATCAAGTATATCGAAGATAACCAGAAAGCTGAATAATGCAGTTGAAGAGGGTCGTAATAACGGGTATCGGAACAATTAACCCGATTGGCAAGGATGTCCCCTCCTTCTTCCAGGCTCTGGATGAGGGTAAAAGCGGCGCATCCCCCATCACCCGTTTTGACTGCACCCTGTTCAAGACACGTTTTGCATGTCAGATACCTGACTTTGACATCACGGCCCACGGTTTTACCACCAAAGACGCAAAGACTAACGACAGATACTCCCAACTGGCTCTGGTGGCTGCCCAGGAGGCAGTTGCCGACAGTGGGATGGATCTGGAGGTGGTTGACAAAGACCGTATCGGTGTGGTAGTGAGTTCAGGTGTAGGTGGACTTGAGACCATTCTGACAGAAGCTGAGGCCTATATCCCGGGGGAACCCCCGAGATATAGTCCTTTTTTAATTCCCAAGATCATCACCGATATCGCTGCCGGCCACATATCAATTAAATATGGTTTCCGCGGCCCCAACTTCGCATACACGGCGGCTTGCTCCACCAGCGCCATCTCCATTGCCGCCGGTGCGCAGATGATTGAGACCGGTCGTGCCGACGTGATGGTTGTGGGCGGATCCGAGGCTCCTATCTGGGATGCCGGAGTAGGCGGGTTCAACTCGATGCGCGCCCTCTCTACCCGCAACGACGATCCGTGCGGCGCCTCCCGTCCGTTTGACAACGGGCGCGACGGTTTTGTAATGGCTGAGGGTGCCGGTGTGCTGGTGCTTGAAGAGTACGAAAATGCGGTAGCTCGCGGCGCGCATATCTATGCAGAGTTGCTGGGCAGCGGCCTGAGCGCTGATGCATATCACTTTACCGCCCCCGACCCTAAGGGTGAGGGTGCTGCGCTGTGCATGAAGAAGGCGCTCGCTGAGGCTGGCCTTACCCCCGCCGACATAGACTATATCAACACTCACGGCACATCGACCCATCATGGCGATATTGCAGAGACGCTGGCTATCAAGTCGGTATTTGGCGACAAGGCTTCTTGCCCCAGCATAACCTCCACAAAGTCGATGACCGGCCATTTGCTGGGCGCTGCAGGAGCTGTTGAGGCCATAGCCTGCATTCACTCAATGCGCGATGGTATTATACCTCCCACAATCAATTTCTGCGAGGAGGACCCCGATATCGACTACAGTCTGCACTTCGTATTCAACAAGGCAGAACGCCGGGCTGTGAATATCGCAATGAGCAACAGCTTTGGCTTTGGCGGGCACAATGCCTGCCTCATCTTTGGCCGGGTATAATCCCGCCTGCCGGTTTTCCGGCAGTTTTCTTCTCTTTTTTGTGCTTAAAATCCGAGGCCCATATGGAAGCCGTAGCATCTGGTGGCAAATGTCGGGCCCACGAACAGGTGCAGGTTAGCCGCCAGGCGGAAGCGGATGCCGGGTTCCAGGGAGCTGATAATGATCAGGTCACCGGGTTGTCTGGAGGATCCCCTAACGATGCCTGTTTCTGGATCGGGTATGCCCCCTGTGGTTTTGAAGACACACGCCACCCCGGCAGAGGCATCGCTATACAGGGCAACCACATCGCGCCTGGACAGGTGTATGTACCTGCGCATAAAGATGCCGCCGCCCCAGGTGTGTACATAGGCGTCGTTTCTGGGAGTGTAACAGGTCCATT
>CAMKTW010000196.1 GCA_946415795.1 uncultured Bacteroidales bacterium | reverse complement strand
CGATAGAGTTATAGTTGTCATATTCTTCTGATTATTACCTCGCAAAGGTAGCAATTTGTTGGACATAATGTCAGCAGACGGTGACAATATGTCCACATTTGGCCGTTGGCATCCAGTTTGATTTACACTATATCGGCTCCGCAAGGGGTCCCGGGAATAATGGCCCGTGAGGGTTGTGAAACCGGAACGATTAAAGTTTTTGACCTATGTTACCTGTAAGAAGAAATCAAGATAGCTGGTTGCCGGACATTTTCAATGACTTTTTCGACAACAGCTGGATGACCAGGACCAACTATACGGCTCCTGCAATCAATGTAATTGAAAACGAAAAAGAGTACGATGTGGAACTTGCCGCACCGGGCTTAGACAAAGAAGATTTCAACGTAAAGGTTGATAACGAGGGCTACCTCCACATCAACATGGAGAAGAAGTCTGAACATAAGGAGGATAAGAAGAAAGGCCGCTACCTGCGCCGTGAATTCTCATATGAGAAGTTCCAGCAGACTCTGCTGCTACCCGACGATGTCGATTGCGACAAGATCGAGGCTAAGGTAGAGAAGGGTGTCCTGAACGTACATCTCCCTAAGAAAGAGGTCGTTGTGCAGCCCGCTGCAACAAAACAGATCGATATCAAATAGGCCACGGCCTATATCGTTGAATTAAAGGGCGCAACCCGTCTCTGGGCTGCGCTCTTTTTCTATTTTTTCCATATATTTGCACAAATTAGACAAAAAGGTTTATGAAGATCAGTGACAACAAAGTAGTAAGTTTGATATATGAACTTGAGGTGGACGGTCAGATTGCCGACAGCTGCGATGCTTCCCGTCCCCTGGAATTTATTTTTGGCATCGGTCATCTGCTGCCTAAATTTGAATCTAACATAGAGGGTAAGACTGTCGGCGACAAGTTCGATTTCCGTCTGACTGCGGCAGAAGGCTATGGAGAGCGCGATCCGCGTGCCATAATCGACCTGCCCAAGACCATCTTTATGCAGGACGGCCATCTGGCAGAGGAAATTTTGTTTGAAGGGAATGTTATTCCGATGATGAATGCCGACGGCGGCGTGATGCCCGGCACCGTCGTTAAAGTGGGCGAGGAGCACGTCACTATGGATTTCAATCATCAGATGGCAGGTAAAGACCTCCACTTTACAGGTGAAATCCTCAAGGTCCGCGAAGCTACTGAAGATGAATTGAAGAACGGCCTTCACAAATGTGGCGGGTGCCAGGGCGGCAGCTGCGGCGAAGGCGGGTGCGAGGGTGGTTGCGAAGGCGGCTGCAATTAATCAATACACGATGACCAAGACAAAAAAGATGGAGCAGATTCTTATCCGCATTACCGGAAAGGATCGTGCCGGCCTCACCGCCTCGGTGATGGATATCCTGTCCCGTTACGACGCCCAGATACTTGATATCGGTCAGGCTGATATCCATAGCAGCCTTTCGCTGGGCATCCTGATAAGGATCTCTGCCCGCAGTTCCGGGCAGGTGATGAAGGAGCTCCTCTTCAAGGCTACAGAACTTGGCGTCGCCATCGGTTTTGAACCGGTATCAGACGATGATTATGAGGAGTGGGTCGGCCGTCAGGGCAAGAACCGTTACATCCTCACTATCATAGCCCGCAGCCTCTCTGCCAGGCAGATTGCCGCCGCTGCCAGGGTTATCTCCAATCACAGCCTCAATATAGACTCCATAAAACGCCTCACAGGCCGCCAGAGCCTGCAGCAGTCTAACGCTTCGGTTCGCAGCTGCATAGAATTCTCAATCCGTGGAGTACCTGACAACCACGACAAGTTGCAGGCGGAACTTATGCATATGTCAAGCGAGATGGGAATTGATTTCTCATTCCAGCGGGACAATATGTTCCGGCGTATGCGGCGTCTGATATGCTTCGATATGGATTCTACGCTGGTCCAGACGGAGTGCATCAACGAACTGGCGGCACGCGCCGGGGTAGGCGACCAGGTGGCCGCAATTACGGAGAGTGCAATGCGCGGTGAAATTGACTTCAAAGAGAGTTTCCGTCGCCGCGTGGCGTTGCTGAAAGGCCTGGATGCCTCCGTGATGCAGGAGATTGCTGAGAATATGCCGATTACGGAGGGGGTGGACCGGCTTATGGAGGTCCTCAAGCGAGCCGGATATAAGATTGCAATACTCAGCGGAGGCTTTACATACTTTGGAGAATACATCCAGCGAAAGTACGGAATAGACTATGTGTATGCCAACGAGCTTGAAATAGGCGACGACGGCAAACTTACGGGACGCTATGTGGGCGATATAGTGGACGGCCGCCGCAAGGCCGACCTGCTGAAGCTGATTGCCCAGATGGAGAAGGTCAACCTGGAGCAGACCATCGCGGTAGGGGACGGTGCAAACGACCTCCCGATGCTCTCTGCGGCCGGACTTGGCATCGCCTTCCACGCAAAGCCCCGCGTAGCAGAGAGTGCCCGCCAGAGTATCAATACCATCGGCCTGGACGGTGTGCTCTATTTTCTCGGGTTCAAAGACAGTTACCTTGGCCGGCAGGGCAGAATGCAATAACCTCCTTCAGTGAATCTCTTCCAGCTGTTCAAGCATATCCGGCCGTTTGTCAGGCCTTACCGCTGGCTGGTGATTATCACTCTGATACTCACCCTTATCGGCTCTTTGATGGCGCAGGTGAACGCCATCGTGCTGGACCGCACGGTGGATGCTATCAACGCCCTTATCGGCACAGATTTCTCCTGGGCCAGCGCGGCGCGGATCCTCACAATCATATCGGTCGTGCTTCTGGGCAAGGAGATCCTCTCTGCCATTATCACTTTCGCCCAGAATTACTTTGGCGAGCGGATGCGGATCTTTGTGTCGCGTGACCTTGCACAGAGCGTCATAGAGAAGGTTCTGACCTTCCGGATGGCCTATTTTTCACAGGACGCAAACGCCACCGGCAAGGTGCAGGCAAGGATAGACCAGGGTGTGAGCAGCATCTCCCGCACGGTACAGAACTTCTTCATCGACCTGCTGCCGCTGTTCACCAGCGCATTGCTGGCGCTGATACTGATGTTTGCGGCCAATGTTTATGTGGGTCTGGTCGCTCTCGCTATCGTGCCGGTTTACTTCTGGATTACCTACCGGCAGGCGAGGCGGCTCAAGGGTT
>CAMKTW010000195.1 GCA_946415795.1 uncultured Bacteroidales bacterium | reverse complement strand
ACGATGGTGTCGATCTTGGAGATAAGGTAGTTATAGAACAACTGAAGGATGATGGCAACAACAAGACCGCCGACGGTGGTGATCAGGGCGACTTTCATACCGCCTGCCACCAGGTTCGGGGAGATATCACCTGCAACCTCGATAGCATCGAATGCCTGGATCAGACCGATCACAGTACCGAGGAATCCGAGCATCGGGGCGATACCGATGAAGAGGGAGATCCAGGAGAGACCCTTCTCCAGCTGAGCCATCTGGACGGAACCATAAGAGGTGACAGCTTTCTCTACATTTTCAACGCCCTGGTCCATACGGATCAGACCCTGGTAGAAAATGCTTGCAACGGGGCCGCGGGTGTTGCGGCAAACATCTTTAGCCTTCTCGATGTCACCCTTCTTGATGGCGTCTTCAACGCTGCCGAGAAGCTTGTTGGTGTTTGTCTGGGCAAGGTTGAGCGTAATGATTCTCTCGATTGCAATAGCCAGGCCAAGGATAAGGCAGATCAATACCAATGCCATAAAGCCTGCACCACCCTCGATAAACTTAGCTTTGAGTTGCTGGTGCAGAGGCTTGTCGCTGCCGGTAGCCTCGAACGGGTTTACGGGTGCTGCCTCGGGTGCGGGAGCTGCCACTTCGTCCTCGGTGGCAGCGCTGGCAGTCTGCTCGGTTGCAGCCGGTTCATCTTGAGCCTTAACTGATTGGAAAGCAGTGAAAGTCAGAAGACCTGCTACTGCCAAAAACATGAAAACTTTTTTCATAGGTTTTTAATTAATGATAATATAGATTTTGCGTTGTTTACAAAAATATTGCTGCAAGTTAAGAATTATTTTTTGAAAATGCGAAATAAATCTGCGGCATTCTCCGTCGTGGCTCTCTCTACGACCTCAAATGCAACCCCTTTGACCGCCGCAATTTTTTCCGCAATATAGCGTAAGTATGCGCTCTCGTTGCGCTTTCCCCGGTAGGGTACAGGGGTCAGGTAGGGGGCATCGGTCTCCAGCAGTATATCCTCCAGGGGGATGCGTTCCACCGCCTGGGCGACGTGGGCGTTCTTGAATGTCACCACCCCGCCTATGCCCACGTAAAAGTCGCCGGCAGCCTTTATCCGCCGGTAGGTTTCGTAGCTTCCGGTAAAGGCGTGAAATGATCCGCGCAGCGGTTTTGCCACCCTCCGCAAACACCCGAAAATCTCTTCTGTAGCCTCCCTGGCGTGGATAATCACCGGCAGGTCCTTCTCTGAGGCAAGGGTGAGCTGTGCGCAGAAAACCTCCATCTGCTCTTGCTCATATTCCTTGCTCCAGTACAGATCCATCCCTATCTCGCCGATGGCGGCCCAGGGGCGGTTGTCAAAATGATCGAAGACAAACTGCAACTCTTCACGCCAGTTTTCCCTGACCTCAGTGGGGTGAAGCCCGATAGCGGGATATGCAAATCCCGGCAGGGCGTCGGCGCACGCCACCAGGGCGTTGTGGCAGGAAGAGTCGATGCCCGGCATCACCAGATGTCCGACGCCGGCCTTTCTGGCTCGCAGAATCATCTCGTCAAAATCCTCTTTGTAAGCCTCGTCGTATATGTGAGAATGAGTGTCAATCATAATTCCCGCGAATTTAGCTATTTCGCGGAATACTTGTTGCCGGAAACTATGGAAATGGCGCCCGAGAGCTCGAGTTCCAGCAGGGGGAGGGCGATTGCCCCGGGGGTGGAGGCCAGGGCCTGGGCGATATCGTTTATGTCAGATTCGGGATGTCCGCCCAGGAAGATGAGAATCTTCCGTTTCACCGGGTCCGGCTCTGAGGCGAACCCGGCAAAGGAGAGGGGCAGGATGGGGTCGGTCACATTCCAGCCCATAGCCTTAATTATGGATCCGGCTCCGGTGACAATGGCTGCAACATTATCCTCTATCAGGGCGTTGCAGCCGCGGAAGGTGGCGTCGTCCAGGCGACCCGGTATGGCAAACACGCTGCGGTTGTAGTCCATAGCCATCCCGGCGGTGAGCAGGCCGCCGCCCCTGACCTTGGATTCCGCGACAAGCGTGCAGTCGGCCAGTCCGGCGATGATCCGGTTGCGCCTGACAAAGTTGATTGGATAGGATGGGGTGAACGGGGAGAATTCTGTCACAAGTGCACCGTGCCCGTCCAGAATCTCCTCTGCCAGCCGTTCGTTGGAGGCCGGATATATGGTATCGAATCCGGTGCCCATCACCGCCACGGTATCCAAACCATATTTGATGGCAAAGGTGTGGGCGTGAGTATCGATACCCAGCGCCATACCGCTCACTATCACGGGTTTTACCTTCAGAGTGGAAAGTTGCTCCACGATCCGTTCGCAGTATCGCCTGCCGTATTGTGTGCTGGCGCGGGTTCCCACTATTGCGCAGAACCGTGGCCGTGAGTAGTCGCATTTTCCTTTAGAGTAGAGCAGAAGCGGTGCGTCGGGGCACTGCCTGAGCCTTTCTGGATAGCCGCTGTCGGTGATGGTAGTGACATCCAGATGGTGGTCCAGCGCCCAGTCTATGTCGCGTTCCGCCTGGTCAGCTGTACGGCGGCTGAACAGTCTGCCGGCGATCCTCTCCAGAGGGGGGAATACCCTAAGAGCCTCGCGCTGTCCCAGTTCGAATATTGCGGTGGCGCTGCCAAATGTTTCAAGAATAGCCTTTGCGGGGGTGTTGTTCCCCTCGAAACATCCCGCCAGGCGGGCGGTGTCAATCAAATAATCCCGTCTCATCAATTGCGTTTTTTGTGCGCAATGTAGTCAAACGGGATTATCTGGGCGGATAATTGCGGGAAATCCGCCGGTTTATGTATGTTTTTAAAATCAGATAATCAGCATCGCGTCTCCGTAGGTGCCGAATTTGTAGCCCTCCTGCAGCGCCACCTCATAAGCGTGCATAACGTTGCGGTATCCTCCAAAAGCTGCCACATTCATCAGCATTGTCGATTTTGGAAGATGAAAATTCGATATAAGGGCATCGGGGATGGAGCATTTGTAGGGAGGGAAGATGAACTTGTTGGTCCATCCCTCAAACTCCTCTATCTCTTTGGTGGTGGTCACAAAGGTCTCCAGGCCGCGGAGAACGGTGATGCCGACGGCAACTACCCGGTGGCCGGCGCGCTTGGTGGAGTTTACCTTTTGTGCGGTCTCTTCCGATATGAAGAGCGGCTCGCTGTCCATCTTGTGTTTGG
>CAMKTW010000194.1 GCA_946415795.1 uncultured Bacteroidales bacterium | reverse complement strand
CTTATACTCTATGCCATCGGCCGCAAGTCCGGCAATGGTGGGTTTCACTATGCGCTCTTCTACCTTTGCCATGAACTCCCTGCCGGCAAACGGGACGGGCGATACAGCGCCCATTCCGCCGGTGTTGAGTCCTGTATCGGCATCGCCTATGCGTTTATAGTCCTTGGCCTCCGGGAGTATAAGGTAGTTGTGGCCGTCTGTAAGCACAAACACAGAGACCTCTATACCCTTGAGGAACTGCTCGATAACCACTTTGCTGGATGCCTCGCCAAATTTGCCGGAGAACATCTCGTCCAACTCATTATAAGCATCTTGCAAATTGTCTGGTATCACAACCCCTTTACCAGCCGCAAGGCCGTCTGCCTTAAGCACATAGGGCGGTTGCAGAGTTTTGAGGAAAGCCTTGGCATCGACCACTGTGTCCTTGGTGAACGAGCGGTAAGCTGCGGTTGGGATACCGTGCCGGGACATAAAATCCTTGGCAAACTCTTTGCTCCCCTCCAGACGCGCCCCTTCTGCCCCGGGGCCTATCACCATCAAGCCGGGGAAACGGCTCTTAAGGAAATCTGCGACACCTGCAACCAGCGGGTTTTCTGGCCCTACCACCACCATATCGATGCCGTTGTCCGCCACTGCAGCCGCCACCGCCTCAAAATCTTCTGCAGAAGCTGCAATATTGGTAGCTATCGCGCCGGTGCCGGGGTTGCCGGGCAGGCAAAACAATCTTTCAAGGTTTTCACTCTGGGAAATCTTCCAGGCTATGGCGTGCTCACGGCCGCCGCTGCCCAAAACAAGAACTTTTAATGGCATATCGCTTTGTTTATTGCAACAAAGATAGCTACATTTGCTTTTATGAAAAAAATCGCGACCATATTTTTATGCTGTTTTCTGGCATTGGCGGCCTCCTGCACCCAAAAGGGGATAATCCCAAAGAAGAAGATGGCATCCATATACGCCGATTTTTACTTAATGGACCAGTATCTTGGTGCCGACCGCACTATGCGCAAGTTCGCAGATACCACAGCGGTTTATAAACCTGTGCTGCGATACTACGGCTACACGGCAGAAGATTACTTTGCATCTGTAGATTATTATCTGGAGAACTCCCGCGATATGGCCCAGATACTGGATATGACAGAGAAAATTCTTCGCAAGCGGCAAAATGCCATTCTTAAGCGCATTGAAGCCGACTCCAACAAGTTGGACACGACAAGTAACTTCTATTAAAATATGGACTTTCTTAAAAAATATTCTTACCGTCCAGCCGATATAGACGTAAAGGTGGCAGCGGTTAAGCAAAACGCCGCCAAGTGGCAGAACAAAGAGGTGTGGTGCAAGGCTTTGGGGATGATTGACCTCACATCTCTCACTGTGAGCGACACCCCCACCAAAATAGCAGCTATGACAGAGAAGGTGAACACTTTCAAAGATACCTTCCCCCAATATCCCAGGCCGGCATCAATATGCGTATATCCCAACCTGGCAAAGAGCGTGGCGGACGCCCGCTACAGCCGCGATATCCACATCACGGCCGTCGGCGGCGGGTTTCCCGCATCGCAGACGTTCGCAAGCGTCAAAATAGCAGAGTGCGTGGCAGCCGTTAAAGACGGCGCCGACGAGATTGATATAGTGCTGGCACACAACTCTTTCCGCGATGGCCGTTTTGATGACACCGCAAAGGAGATTTCTGATATAAAGCAGGCCATAGTGTCTGTTAATCCTAATGTGCATCTGAAAGTCATTCTTGAAACCGGAGCCCTTGATACTTATGAAGACATTGCGGTCGCCTCTTTCCTGGCCATAGAAGCCGGAGCCGATTTCATCAAGACCTCAACCGGCAAGATTGGCGTCAGTGCTACCCCCGAGGCTGCATACGTGATGTGCGAATGCATTAAAGCCTATTTTGATACCACCGGCAAAAAGATTGGTTTCAAGCCCGCCGGAGGCATTTCCAGCGCAGAGGATGCCTCGCTTTATTACGGCATTGTCGATACCGTGCTGGGCAGCGACTGGCTCAACCCAGGCCTATTCCGTTTTGGTGCAAGCCGGATGGCCAACAACCTGCTCTCTGCACTGGAGGGCAGTGAGGTGAAGTATTTTTAATCCTGTTATTCTAATCCAGGGGATGATCTTTCTGGAAGAGGAGCAACCTGCGCGCAAGTTCAGGAATGTCCTCTTTTGCTATGAGTGACGTGCAGGCCCTTATACCCTGGCGGGTGCTGCCGCAGGTATCCAGGCTGATTGCGGATATACCGTAGTATAGCATCTCCTCCAGCAGAGCGGCACCGGTCATACCCGGATAGCCGTATGTAAAATAGAATCCGTCGGCCACATCCTCATCCAAATCTTTGTCGTATGTAATTTCAAAGCCTGCCGCCAGAAAGGCGTCTTTCATCTGCCTGGCTTTGCGGCCGTACTCGATCACGTCATCGCGGAAATTGTACTCACCATCGTTCACAGCCTTGAAAATTGCCGCCAGGCCATACTGTGCTGAGTGAGAGGTACCGCTGGATAGGGGATGCAGCCCGCCGTAAACCACCGCCCCGCGGAACAGATCGGTGTTGTAAAACCGCTTCAAATCGGGATAATGGCGGGCGGCCAGGTGGTCGCTCAGCGCCAGGATTGCTATGCGCTCGCCCGCGTAGCTGAACGCCTTTGAACTGGATATCAGCAGGATATAATCATCTGTATATTTACCAACCGAGGGTTGGTACGGGTGCTCGCCCGGATGGCTGTAATCCTTGCGGAAGTCCATCCCAAAGTAGGCCAGGTCTTCGATTACTATAACGTCATATTTACGGGCGGTCTCCCCTATTATCTTCAACTCCTCTTCTGTGAGGCAGACCCAGGACGGATTGTTGGGATTGGAGTACAATATGCTATGAATGTGGCCCTTTGAGAAAATCTCCTCCAATTTGCCGCGAAGTTTATCGCCCCGCCAGTCATAGATGTCGAACGACTCCACCGGGATACCCAGCACCCTGTTCTGGAATTTGTGTACCGGAAAGCAGGGATCTATGAAGAGAGTGGTGGTACGCCCGGCATTGGTGCGGCTGGCTATCATAAAGGACACAAACGCCGCCTGCATCGAACCGACTGTCGCCAGGCAGTTCTCCGGTTTTATATCGATGTCGATAAAGTTCTTGATGAAGCGCGATGCCTCACGGCGCAGCGGGGGGATGCCGTCAATATCGGGATAATTGGCGGGGA
>CAMKTW010000193.1 GCA_946415795.1 uncultured Bacteroidales bacterium | reverse complement strand
GCAACGGCGCTCTGTTCCATACGGTAGGCCTGTTCAATGCATTTTGCCACCGATACGGCTTTGCTCGAGCCGTGCCCCTTTACCACGGTCTTGGAGCATCCCAGCAGAACGCTGCCACCGTAGTTCTGGTAGTTCATAAACTCTTTTTCGTCGGCAAACATTCTCTTCATAAGCAGCGCTCCAACCTTGTAGATCGTGCGGGAGAAGATATCCTTCTTGAGCTTCTTGAGCAGTTCCAGCGCGGTGCCTTCTGTTGTCTTTACCAGCACGTTGCCGGAAAAGCCGTCGGCCACCACGACATCGTAGCGCCCGGAAAGCAGGTCACGGCTCTCCATATTGCCCACGAAATTTATTTCTGGAGTCTGTGAAAGCAAAATGTGTGCCTGTTGATGGATTTCGTCCCCTTTCTCCGGTTCCCTGCCCACATTGAGGAGTGCAATGCGCGGAGAGCCGATGCCATAGACGTGCTTCATATAGAGGCTGGACATTATTGCAAACTGGCGCAGCATTTCCGGTGTAACCTCCACATTGGCGCCGCTGTCGCAGATGCCCACCAGACCGCCGTCCATTGTGGGCAGGATGGGGCAGAAGGCGGGCCGGATCACGCCGCGGACACGGCCGATGCGGGTGAGGGCCGCTGCAACCAGCGCGCCGGTGCTGCCGGTAGAGACCATTGCAGAAATGTCGTCACAATCGCGCAGCATACGGATAGCCTTCATCATAGAGCTTTCACGCTTGAGGCGAATGGCGTCGATGGGCTTCTCATCACAGCCGATAACCTCGGGTGCGTGGACTGTTTCCAGCCGGCCGGCGTCATATTCTTTGCCCTCGAGGCAGCCCCTGACCGAGGCCTCGTCGCCGGTAAGTATCAGGTGAATATCGCAAAACTGTTTCAGGGCCATCAACGCCCCGTCCACGTTGGCCTCGGGGCTGTGGTCACCTCCAAAGCAATCAACCAAGACTTTTAACATAGCAGCGATGCAGTTTTATCTTCTGTTCGTCAAAGCGTTTCCACTGGTTCTGTATGGCGTAGTTGTCCTCCAGGTTCATATTGGTTTCTGCATAAAGCACCCCGGGCATCTTGAGCATCTTTACCATTGCTGCAGAGATGACCACGCTGATGCCGCGGTTGAGCCACTCGGGGTCCACTCCGACCAGTCCCAGATCCAGCACCCTGGGGTGCTTTATAGCCCGCAATACACGGAAAATCGCACCCGGGGTGAGACGTCCGCCAGACGGCCTGAGGGCTTCGCCTATCGACGGGAAGGCCAGTCCCAGACAAATCATCCTGTCGTTTTCGTCAAGCACTATCACCAGGTTGTCTTTGCTCAGAATAAGGCTGAAATTGTCCAGCATCAGCTTCTTCATCGCATCTGTGAAGGGGACGGAGCCGTAAATCTGCTCGTAAGATTTATCCAGCAGTTCAAAGAAGCCGTCGGCATATTTTGCAAGATACTCCTTAGTGTTGCGGGCTGTGGCCAGATGCAGGTTGTAGCGTCGCATAACATAATCGGCCATCTGCTCCAACTCACCGTTATAGTCTTTTGGCAGGCGGATGCGGCTGCCAGTCCAGTCAACCTCCTTCTTGTAGCCCATCTTCTCCATGAAGTCCCCGTAGTAGGGGTAGTTGTATGTCTCTTCAAAGGTGGCCGGGTATTCGTAGCCGCCAACCAGCATACCTTCGCGCTCCAGGTCGGAGTAAGAGAGGGGGCCCACCACGGTGTCCATACCATTCTCTTTTGCCCACTGCTCCACTTTAGCGAACAGTTCGCGGGCAACCTGCTCGTCTTCTATCACATCAAAGCGGCAGAAGCGGACCCGCTTCTCGCCGTTCTTCTGGTTGGCCGCCCGCTGGATTATGCCGGAAATGCGGCCGGCCATCTTTCCGTCTTTGTATGCATTGAAGAAGATGCTTTCGCACATATCGTTGTAAACGTAGTCTTTGCGGAAAATCTTCTTCTCGTCGGAATAAAGCGGCGGGATATAGCACTTGTTGTCCTTATAGAGTTTCAGCGGGAAGTCGATGAACTCCTTTTGCTGCCGTTTGGTGGTGACCTGTTCTACGGTTATCATTTCCGTATGGATTTAGCGGTGGATTGCGTGGAAGCAGATGCCCAATGCATTCGGACCGCAGTGGCTTCCGATGGTGGGGTTCACGTTGTGGGTGATGACATTCAGGTCTTCCCCGAACTTTGCCTTGAGTTGGCGTTCTGCCTCGGCTGCTATCTCAGGGCAATCGGTATGGCCGATGAGTACGCGGTGGTCCTTCACGTTCTCTCCCAGTTCAACGACATAATTTACCAGGCGGGCTATAGCTTTTGCCCGGCCGGTCTCCTTGCCGATGGATACCATAGTGCCGGTATCATCCAGGTGAATTATGGGACGGATGCCTATCAGGCCGCCCATAGTGGCTGCAAGGCCGCTCACGCGCCCGCTGCGACGGAAAAACTTGAGGTCGTCGGCGAAGAAATACATAGGGAATTTGGGAACCTCTACCTTGGCCCACTCCACTATTTCTTCCACCGTCTTGCCGCTCTTCAGCAGGTCGGCAATCTCCAGCACGACGTTATATGAGAGAGCGGTGATGCCCTTGGTGTCGATGTGGGTGAATTTGCGTCCGGGATACTTCTCCAACAGTTTGTTCACAGCCATCTCCATAATAGTGAAAGTGTTGGAGGTGGCGGCGGAGAAGTGTACATAAAGGATGTCGTTGCCCGCTGCGAACTCCGGCTCAAAGGTCTGGAGATAGAAATCCTCGCTCATTGCGCTGGTAGTGGGGATTGTTCCGCGGCGCAGCATATCGTAAAATGCGTGTGCGTCAAACTCGTCAAAATCGATATATGGGCGGATGACCTTGTCCCCTACGGTATAAGGCATACTTATAAGTTTTATCCCATACTCGGCGCACTCCTTGGGAGTTATGTCGCAATCGGTGTCAGAAAAAAATGTCAGCATAGTACAAAAATATAGTCATAAATCGGCTGCCCGCCGCGGTTAAACATTATTTCAAGCATAGGGTATCTGGCGCCGAGTTCGTTTTGCAGCTGCGCCGTCTCGGCCTCGTCCACATCTTCCCCGACAAATGTCAGCAGGACGTCGCGTTCGCACGCCCCCATCTTGTCCAGCAGGGCGGCTGCGGCCTCCGTACGGACGGGGGCGTCGGAGAGGATGCTCTTGCCGCAATATCCTACAAAGTCCCCTTTTACCACATTCACACCGTCACCTTCAGC
>CAMKTW010000192.1 GCA_946415795.1 uncultured Bacteroidales bacterium | reverse complement strand
CCTTTTGTATCTGAACCCTTCCGGATAGTTATTCCATACCATAAAGAAACCCACTACCATCAGGAGCCAGAAAACGCCTTTGTTCCAGGCGATTCCAGTCTCGGAATTGACAATGAAGGAGCCCATCAGCAGCAGCGCCAGGGTGCGGGCAAGAATATGCTTCAGGGTCGATTCGAATGAGAGTCCCTTTTGAAAACGGCGCTCCAGGGCCAGCGGCACCGACATTCCCATCGCAAATAGAAACATAGGATAGATGATGTCGGAGAGGCCCATTCCGTCTTCCATGACGGCAAAATGCTCCAGAAAGTGCGGCACGTTGTGGATAGCCCAAAAATCGTTTACACACACCATAAGAGCCATCGTAAGCCCCCTGAATATGTCAATGGCGAGGTTTCGTTTTCCCATGGTTATTGTTTAAATGCGTCCCAATAGTCAAAGGCCCGGATGTAGCACAAATCAAAGATAAAGCATCCGTCGCAGACAGCGTCCATCGTCTTTGCGATTTCCGGCAGGATGTCGGCGCGCCCCCCGTTTTGGAACCCGGGCTGGTTGCCGATATCTGGACCGGCCACGAAGGGAACCTCGCCGCAGAGCCGCTTGGCGCCCAGTTTGGCAAAACCCTCCATGGTCTTTTCCTCCTCGCCATGGATATTGTCTGCCGGACAGTATGCTCCAAGGAGCATGAAATCCACCAGGTCGGCAAATCCTGTAGCCTGATATTCTTCGGTGGCCCAGCGGAATGTGGGCTCCTCCTTTGCCAGAGGATAACGGGGACTGGTCCAGTTCACGCCGCTGCGGTAATACTCGCTGAACCAGGCACCAACATAGACGCCGACCTTGAGGCCGGGATTAACGGTATGCATGGTTTCCACTGCATCTGCCACAAAATCGTGGATGATTTTGCAGCGGAAGGTGAGCCATTTGTTCTCCAGTTCATCCGGTTCCTTGTCCAGAAAGATATGCCCCGGCTCTTCAAATACCGGCCATCGGGAAGGCTCCCCGCCAAGGTACTCGGCGAAAGCCGCCTTTGCGGCAGCGGTATAGCCTGCATCCAGGGCATAGTCGTCGTAACGGCAGCGGTCCAGCACCACTCCGTCCAAATCCTTGTAGGAGGCCACATCGGAGAGCATCTCCAACAGGAACTTCTGCACATCCCTGTTGGCGGGGTCCAGGAACCTGCCGCCGATGGTCGTGGAGTCGTCCAGATGATTCAAAAGGCCGCCGGGGGTCAGATCCACCGCAGCCCAGTCGCGCCACTCGGGATGGTCATACAGCATCCCCCTGCAGCCCGCCTCGCAGCGGAAGCCGCCCACCATTACATTCACTCCGGCAAGGACCTTGAGACCTGCTGCGTGGCCGGCATCTATGAATGCCTGCAGATAGTCGAAGTCGGCCTCGCGGGGCACGTACTGCAGCCCGTCGGGCCGCCAGAGCGCCTCCTCCTTAAGCTGCGGAGCGACTTTAGAGGCAAAGAGCACGTCGCCGCTGGTGGGACGAACCTCCACCACCAGGTGGGTAAAACCACCATCTGCAAGCCGCCGGCAGTCGGAGGCGATATTGTCGGTACTGTTGGCGTACTGGTTGAAGTTGGCGCCCACCTCTATCCAGACCATCCTGATCTTTTGCTGAGGTTTGGGAGAGCACGCTGCAATAAATATCAGCAGCGAGGCCAGAATCAGATTGCGGATCTTCATAACTTACGTTTCGCAAGTTTTAATATCTATGTAATATGCACTTATTATAACAAAAAACAGGGGCACCCGCCCGAATAGAGAGCGCTGCGCCCCTGCAATTATACTAAACGGGAATTAAGGGATAATCACGTTGAAACGAGCCAGTGTCGGACGGCCGCTGTTGATAGCATAGAGCTCTACGTAGCCGTCGCCGGGACGCAGGAGCACATCGGAGCCGGTCTGGCCGCTGAAGTCGTTCTCCTCGGTAATAATCCACTCGGCCGGCTTGATATCCAGCAGCATCACGGGGTTGGCGGCATCGGTCACGTCAAGCACGAAAATGTCTCCACCACCCGAGTAGTTGAAGTGATAGCCCTGGGTCATCGCCATGATGCGCTTGCCGTTGTAGTCGATGACAGACATGCTGTTCTGGCTCTCGTTGCCGCCGTCGCCTATGCCGGCAACCACGGGTGTCCATACATAAGGTTTTACCCAGTTGGGCTCAGTTGCATCTGCAAGCAGCTGTACAGCCCTGGTTCCGTCGTAACCGCGGAAATATATACCCTCGGCTGCAGTAGTGCCCAACGCGATGCATGCGCCGTTTACGGGACTCCATACGGTACCTGTAGCGGGACCGCGGTTCTGTCCGCCGGTAGCCTGTACATAATAGTTATCGAGCGATACGGCCTTATTCTTGATTTCCCAGCCAGCCCAGTAAGCGGGCTCGCCACCCACGACTGCGGTAATCATGGCAGCCGTAGATATATCTCCGCGGACTCTCCACGAGCCGATAGTTCCTGCAAAGTCAGAAGTCTGGTCAAAGAGTTTTATGGGGTTGGAATTGACATCAGAAGCATAGTAAACAGAGTATGTAGTTCCGCTTGCCATAGCAGTGTGGTCTGCAACAATCACGTTGCCGGCATCATCGCTGCAGATGGAGGCGGGAACTACATTGCTCCATGTAATAGCCTTGTAGTATGCGCCGTTGTTGGGGCCCAGGGCGTGAACCTTCTCACCGTCGGAAACGATGAGGGCCGCACCGCTGTAAGTCTTCACGGCCAGACGGTTGTATGCAGCGGGAATACCAAGGTCGGAGAGCTTCTTGTTCCAGACGAGTTCTGCAGCGGCACCCTCTACGGTGACGCCTTCCTGAACATAGTGACCGGTACCGCCGTAGGCGCCGTTCTTGGAGCCGTCGTGGTTGTAGCACTCAATATAGAAGTAATGCTCACGGGAGAAGTTGGAGGTATTCTCGTCGAAGGTCAGGTAGATCTCAGCTTTGTCCTTATCATAGCTCAGGTGTACCCAGCCAAGGTCGTCGGTCTGTACACTTGCTCCCACCTCGTCGCTCCAGTAAGAGAAGTAAGGACGCCAGTCAAGGTTGGTCTCTACGGGGATAGTGATGCTGATGCCCTCGCGGGGGATGATGGTGGGATCGCCGTAAGCGCTCCACTGTATGCCTGCCCACTCGCCGGTCAGTTCAAAGTAAGGTTCAAACGGAGCCTGGGTAATCTTGATAGTTTTGGAGAGAGTACCGTCGGTGATGGTGATGTTAGCCACCCTGTTGGGAGCCTCGTCTGTAGCCT
>CAMKTW010000191.1 GCA_946415795.1 uncultured Bacteroidales bacterium | reverse complement strand
TACCGCAGCGCCAACGACTACCGCTGGAGCGGCCTGGGCTGGATCTATAACCTCCAGGGCCAGTTCCAGACTCTGGAAGAGATTGAGGCCGCTCCGGTCTACAGCATCGGCCAGGGCAACAGGTATATGCAGCCCGGCGACTGGATTTTTGAAGATGTGAACGGCGACGGTACCGTTGACGGCGACGATACCCGTCCTATTTCCCTGAGCCCGGGTGCAGCTCCCATCTGGAACTATGGTCTGACACTCTCCGGCAGCTGGCGCGGTCTGGACTTCAGCGTCCTGTTCCAGGGTGCCGCAGGTTTCACCACATTCTACAGCGGCCCCTATGCAGAGCCCTTCTGGCTGGGCGGTAACGTCCCGGCATATCTGATGGACTCCTGGCATCACGAAGATCTCTTTGACAGCGACTCTCCCTGGGTGCCCGGATTCTTCCCCGCAATGCGTACTATGGACAAGGACCCGCACCGCAACAGGGCCAGCAGCTATACCTACAAGGACTGCTCTTATGTCCGTCTGAAAAACGTGGAACTGGGCTATACCTTCCGCCAGAACTTCTTGAAAGCGGCTCACATAGAGAAAGCCCGCATATTCCTGAACGTATACAACCCCATTACCTGGTGTAACCCGTTCATCAAGGCCTTCGACCCCGAGAAGGTTGCCGGCCAGCAGAACCTCGGATGGAACTATCCTTTGCTTATGACTTTCAACTCCGGTATAAACATCAATTTCTAAAGGAGACGGGAATATGAAAAAGTATATTTATATCATCAGCATATTTGCAGTCCTGGCATTGATGGCCGGCTGCACCGACTTCCTGGATGTGAAGCCCACCAACAAGGTTTCTGCCGACGAGGTGGTTTCTTCTCCCGCCGGTATCCGTGCCTTTATGGCAAACCTCTACTACAGGATGCCCATCGAGGCGTTTGACTTCACCGCAGAAAGCAAGCCTTGCCCCGACCAGGGCTACCGCGACGGCTTCCACTTCAACGACGGCGCCCCCAACAACAGTGCCCGCTATGTGTGGCTGCTCACCGACGACTGCACCGGCTCCGAGGTGGATGACATCCCCGGCGAGGCGTATTATCAGTGGTGGGATACCGCATTCGAACTGCTCCACGACCTTAATGAATTCTATGCGCTTATCCCTACACTTGAAATGGTGGACGATGATACCCGCAGGGAACTTGAGGGACAGAGTTGGTTCATCCGCGGCCAGATTTACTTTGCACTGGCTCGCCGCTACGGCGGTGTTCCCAAGATAGAGAAGGTAGAGCCGCTGGACATCAACGACGATGCCGCCCTGGAAGAGCTCATCAAGAAACTCAGGATTCCCCGTATGAAAGAGGTTGAGACCTGGGACTATATCCTTGAATGCTTTGACAAGGCTGCCGATATGCTTGGCGAGGATTCGACCGACTATCCTAACCATACAATGGCCAACAGGTGGACCGCGCTGGCATATAAGAGCCGCGCTGCGCTGCACGCCGCTTCCCTTGCAAAATACTGGGACGAGGCTCCGCTCACCGGCGAGGCTGTGGACGAAGGCTGTGTGGGCGGTTTCACCGAAGAGGATATGAACCGCTATTACCAGGCTTGCCTGGACTGCAGCAAAGAGGTGATAGAGAGCGGTCAGTACGCACTCTATATGCCCAATCCTTCTTCACCCGAGGAGGCAACTAAGAACTATGTCCATATGTTCCAGAAGCCCGAAGATGCCCAAATCGAGACCATCTTCGTGAAGGGTTTCTACCGCAAGGGCCGCAAATACGGCACCAACCAGGACGTTTGGGGGCAGCCCGCCCAGACAGGCGGCGCGTGGCCCCATCCCGGCCGTATGAACCCGACCCTGGAGTTTGTGGATAACTTTGAAAGCTATGACAATCCCGGCGAGAGTGCCAGAATTGTAACCTACGAAGGGGAGAAGTTTGACTATGACGGCTACAAGGAAGACCGTGTATATTACAAGTTTGACAATCCTCTGGATATGTTTGCCGGCAAGGACGCCCGCTTGGCCGCCATCACCATCCTACCCGGTTCCACCTGGCGCGACACCCATATAGTGATTCAGGCCGGCGTGGTGGATATGCAGGGCAAGATCCACCACGACATTACCGCCGATATGAAGGCCCAGTATATGGGCTGGGACGGCAAGGTACACTATCAATTTGGCGCTGCCGACAACAAGTTCTTCAGCGGTTTCTGCTTCGAGCGCGGCAACAACACCCGCACCGGCTTCGGCTTCCGAAAGTATATGGATCCGACCTTCGTCTCTTCCGGTTCGGTTTGGAACGAATCCACCACCGACTGGATTGATATCCGCTATGCAGAAATCCTCCTGAACTATGCCGAGGCTTATGCAGAAAGCGGTCTTGGAGACGGTGGCCTGGCTGTGCAGTGCCTGAACGCAACCCGCCGCCGTGCCGCCTTTACCACCGACATTCCCTGCACCCTGGAGAATGTGCTGCGCGAGCGCCGCTCCGAGTTCGGTATGGAGAACAACCGTCACTGGGATCTGATGCGCCGCCGCGAATATCACAAGATATTCTACAACAGTTACCGTCGCGGCGCCCTGGAGCCCATCCTGGACCTCAGGGACGGCAAGACCTTCTTTGTGAGGGCATATCGCCAGTATATCGGCGGCTGCACCTTCAAAGAGAAATATTATTATCGCGGAATTCCCGGCTGGAACGTAAGCGGACTCATCAAGAACCCTCAGCAATAAAAAGGATACGCATATGAAAAAGATATTTAATTGGATATTGATTCTCACTGCCGCTGCCGCACTCCAGGCTTGTCTGGGAGATAATTATGAGCAGCCCAATGCCGGCTTCCACGGCGGTGTGTACGATGCCGAGACCGGCGAATTGATTTTGCAGGATATCGGTGGCGAGGGCTCTTACATTGAGGTATTGGAGTGGACCAAGGATAAGGATGGCGAACTGATTTATCCCAGGCCCGATACCCGCCGCCTGAATTTTATGACCGACGGCAACTATCGCGACAACAACTTCTTCAAGGGAGACTATCGCGTGCAGTTCAATCTGGTCAACTTCAACCCGGCAACGGTGGAACTCAGCAGCAAGGATTCGGATATATGGGACGACAGCGTGACCACCACCAACGAAGAGACCGGCGAGACCAAGACCACCGAGTTCAAGGTGATACACCTCAATGGCGATACCGAGATGAACATCAAGGCCATCCCCTGGTGCCGCGTAAGCATCAAGGACATCTATTTTGACGAGGCCAAACAGCGCATAT
>CAMKTW010000190.1 GCA_946415795.1 uncultured Bacteroidales bacterium | reverse complement strand
GCAGCGCGATAGCTTATTTGTATAACAATCCGGTGGAGCGGAAGATGTGCAGCCGACCGGAGCAGGCAAGGTGGAATTATCTCCCTTACGGTAATTCGTGTAACCCGTTTTCTGAGCAAATCAGGCTGGATAAGGCAAGCAGACCGATGCGGTATGCCTTGAAAATAATCAGCCAGTTGAGGTCAATGGATACACCACTGTCATATACGTTGCTCAATAGATTGTTTGCCGGCTTGGAAAAGCAAGAACAACAGCAGTTGACAGACCACATCATCACGGTTTATAATTGTATCGATCACGCCGCTGCGGCCAGGTATTTTGGCCGCTATGAGGATATGGTTATGGCAGTTAATACAGCCAAAGGCGGAGAGTACGAAATGAAAGAAGATTTCACAGGCAAATCTGATCTTGTATATAGCAGGATGAGCAAGTACCTGCTAGATAATAAGATTATCGATAATGTCGATGATCTCTTGTCGCTTGATGCAGAAAGCCGTGCCGGACTAAGTCTCCCGCTGACCTATTATACCGATGCGACTCCCCGTCAGGCAGCCAAGTATCTGCACTTGTCTGCCATTGGCTGAAGAGGAGTAATTTATTCTTATATTTGCGCCAGATACAACACTTTAATTGTACATAATGAAGGATAGATTGCTACTGATCACAATGGCGACTCTGCTGGTGGCTGGGTGCAGGGGCGGCTGGACGGCTGCAGAAAGGGATCTTATTGAATCCCAGCCCGATGTGATGCGGGTACTCACTGTAGACGATGAGGCCGACCTGATAATTCTGCGGACACCGTGCCGGGACATTTCGCCCCGCGAACTGGCCAATCCGCTGTATGCAGAGCTTGCTTCCAGGCTGATCTCAACCGTGACTTCGCCCGAGCAGGATGGCGTCGGCATCGCCGGACCCCAGGTCGGGCTGTCTCGCAATGTCATCGCTGTGCAACGCTTTGACAAGGAGGGAGAGCCGTTCGAAGTGTATCCCAATATCCGCATTACCGCCTTTCGCGGCGAGCCGGAGCCGGGTTCCGAAGGCTGCCTCTCCGTGCCCGGCCGTCGCGGCAAAGTGCTTCGCTGGCGTGACATCGACATCTGCTATACCTCGCCTGAAACGGGGCAGGAGGTATCGGAGCGCGTAGAGGGTTTCACGGCAGTGATATTCCAGCACGAGACCGACCATCTGCAAGGGATTCTCTATACAGACAAGTTAGTGAAAGAATAAACCAAAAAAGATGCTGGCGCCAAATAGCCTGACAGACAGTGTTTTATGCAAACTAACGGTGCCTCCTCTGGGTACCGTTAGCTGTTGTAACTCTCTGAGTACTAGCTATATTGCTGCCAGATGCTTGGGCCATTTCTTCTGCCTGCAAACGATACTGTCTGCCCCATAGCTTCCGGTACAGTGGAAGAGGGTTGCCGGGGATATTGTGCTTTTTAGCTGTGCGTCAGCTTCTGAGTTCCGGTTAGAGGAGGGAGCGAAGCGACCGACTCTAATTGAGCCCGTCAACGACGTTACAGGTGCCGTAGGCGCCTGTAAAAGGAGGCGTCGCGGCGAAAAGGAATGAAGAAGCGGTTAAACGCACAGCGTTAAGAAAAGCACCATCCCAGGCGGCCCTTATCCACTGTGTCGACGGGTTACAGGAGCTCTTCAGCGAAGAAGGCGGCCATCCGGTCGCGGATTTCGTAGAAAAACGGGGTGAAGTTGCCCTCGCGGTCCATATGCAGGCGATGTTTGGCCAGCGGGTATGGGTGGTGTTCGGCGCGGATGCCCAGCTCCAGGGCGCGGTCGTGTACAGCCTTTGTGCCGTACATATATGGTGCGAATAACCTTGTCGGTCCCCAGTTGAACTTTTTGAAAGGATACCCTCCGCCGTAGGGCATTATTGGGTCTCCGGTTGCCTGGAACGACAGGATAGGGGTGGAAGCGTTCTCCAGAACGGACAGGTCGCGGACTGAGCCCCAGAGGTTGCCCACGGCGCAGATGCGCGGATGTTTCCTCATAGTGGCATTCCTGGCGGCACCCCCAGAAGCACTCCCGTTAGCATCCTCGACGGCATCACTGGCAGCATCACCGGCGACACCTCCGGTGGCATCCCCGCCGGCATTCTCGCGTGTCCCCTCACGGCCTCCTCCCACGTCGGGGTGGAATGCAAGCCGCAGCGCAACGATTGCCCCGGCACTGGTCCCGGCTGCGAAAATATGCTCCGCGTCAATGTGCAAATCGTCCCTCCACAGCAAGTATTCAAGGGCTGAGCCGGCATCCTCCACGGCACGGTCCTCTGCCTTGCAATATGATTTCTTGCCCAGATTGAAGCCCATCCGGTAGTTGATGCAGGCTGCCACGTAGCCTAGCGAGGCGAAATACTGGCACCAGGCGACCTGACCCTTCTCATCTTTGTTGCCGATGAAAAATGACCCTCCGTGCATCATAAGCAGCAGCGGCCTTTTCAAAGAATGATCCCCGGCAGGCATATAGATGTCCATATCCAGGTCAAGAAGTTCCATTTTGCCCCGGCCAAAACTGACTGGCAGGGCGTTTTTGGAATCTTCCGGAGCATCTTTGCGGTAGCCCATAGCCTGGGCATATACCACATTACGCTCTACGGAGACCCCGTATTTCGGCGTTGTGTATGGCAGCCCGGCAGGCATTATCTGTATTTTTCTATCAGAGCGGCAATCTGCTCGCGTCGCTCCAGCAGGAACTGCGGATCCTGGATATAGTACTTGTCAGGATGCTCTGCATCATCGTCCATAAAGACTGCTTCGGGCAGAACCAGCAGATCACGGGCAGCTGCGGCATCAGCCTCGTCCATACGCGGGATGCGCTCTTCCAGCATTTTGAGATACTCGTAGTCCTCGATGCCGTCGCGGTTTATCTCCATACGGATGCAGGGGATGGGTTCGCCGGTGAAGGCGGTAGTCTTGTCTTCGTTGGGGTGGCGGTTGTTGGGATAGAACATAATGCCGTCGCCGCAGGCAAAGAATTCGGGTCCGGTCTTGCCGATTCCGTAGCAATCGGGAGTCTCCCATACGTTCATCAGCTGCCCTTCCGGCATAATGCAGGCCGAGTTCCAGCAGGTGGCGCTCCATATCAGGATCCCCTTCATCCCGTACATATACGAAGCCCAGAGCCACAGCCTCAGGTCGATGCCGTTGTGGTCCACGAAGTTGGTGAAGTAGGGATATTTGGTGGCGCAGCACAGATAGCTCCACACCTCCTGGCCGGGACCGCTGTAGTCGAACACCTTGGGGTGATTGTCAAAGCAGTTCCAGCTCACGCAGCTGATGTCGGTGCTGCCGCT
>CAMKTW010000189.1 GCA_946415795.1 uncultured Bacteroidales bacterium | reverse complement strand
CTCCCTTATGGTGATATTTGAATGGTCAGCGTCTATATACCTTTGAAATTTTGACTATTTTTCAAAGGTGTATATGTACGACGATTTCCATGCTCTCCTCAAAATCTAAAACGGCGTTTTCCGCAAAATCCTCAAAATGTTGATATTGTTAGCTGTTAAAAATCGCGGAAAGGTGTAGGTTCGACGAATCTATCGAGGTGTGCAAAAGGTGTATTGAAGAAGAGGAATATGTTGAATGGAAAATGGGCTAACTGACGGAGGACCGCCACCGGACGAGGACGAAATTGAGAGTTGGAGGAAAAGGCTCCGACAATACTGGGAGCAGGAAAACCTTGATGCAATATATTGGTAGCCTTACCCGCCGCAGCCAGAGGCAACTGTTTCAAGAACGTATATTTTGTATATATCACATAAATGCGCTATATTTGTAACGGGAAGTACGAATGACGTGGAGAGAATTTGAGAGGCTTGCCCGCAAAAACGGATGGCGATTTGTACGCCACGGCAGCAGGCACGACATATATATGAAAGAGGACCGTGAGGACCTGCTTGAAATTGAACGTCATTGGGACTCTGAAATGAGACCCGGGATACAGAAAAGGCTACGTAAACAGATAGAAGCATAGATATGAAAGCACTTGCGATAATTGAAAAAGACGGGGATGGATACTCCGTATATACAGAAAACTTGAAGACCGTGCTTCACGGCAGCGGAAATACCGTGCAGGAAGCCAAGGAAGAGATGATGGCCGGCTATAATGACCTGGTTGCTTACTATGCGGAAGAAGGTCGTGCGCTTCCCAAAGAGTTGACCAATCTGTCGTTTTCTTACAAGTACGACGTCTCGGCCCTGTTCAACGCCTTCGATTTCCTGAACGTCACGAAATTCGCAGAGAGAATCGGCATCTCCCCCAGCCTGATGCGTCATTACAAGACTGGCGATACATACATATCACAACGTCAGGCAAAGAAGATAGAGCGCGGTCTTCACCAGATTGCCCACGACCTGCTGATGGTCACGCTTTAACGTACATGTGAGCATAACTCCCTATTAATCAATATAAAGTCATAATATGTCACAGTCGCAAGAAGCACAAAAAAGCACCGATTTGGTATCCAATATGTCCAAGGAAGAGTTTTTCCGGAAAGTTGACGAGGGTCGTAGACAGATAAACGAGGGAAAGTTTACATCCGTCAAAACGAAAGAAGAACTTGATGCATTCCTTGATTCTCTATGATTCTGCTATATTTGCAATATGAAAGTAGGGTTGTTTGTTCCGTGTTATGTGGATGCGTTGTTCCCTCAGGTGGGGGTGGCGACACTGAAGGTGCTGCGGCACCTGGGGATGGATGTCACCTACCCCAAGGGGCAGACCTGCTGCGGCCAGCCTATGGCCAACGGCGGCTTTGAAAAGGATACCGTTGGTCTGGCAGAGAAGATGGAGGATCTGTTTGCCGGATATGACTATGTGGTGGCTCCGTCGGTGAGCTGCACCGCCTTTGTACGGCTGCACTACCCCGAACTGCTGGATCACGAATGCCGTCTGGCGTCTTCCTGTATGGACATAGTGGAATTCATCCACGATATCGTGCGTCCCGAGGCGTTGCCGGGCAGTTTTCCCCATAAGGTCAGCATCCACAACTCCTGCCACGGAGTGCGCGAACTTGGGCTCTCTTCGCCCAGCGAGCAGAACGTGGCGCCCTTCAATAAAATCCGCGATTTGCTCTCCCTCAAACAGGGTATCGAGGTTGTGGAGCCGGAGCGCAAAGACGAGTGCTGCGGATTCGGGGGGTTGTTCTGCGTAGAAGAGAGTGCCGTCAGCGCCCGGATGGGGCTGGACAAGGTCCGCAGACACATCGCCACCGGAGCCGAATTCATCACCGGCCCCGACTGCTCGTGCCTGATG
This sequence comes from uncultured Bacteroidales bacterium, assembly GCA_946415795.1. Lineage (GTDB taxonomy): Bacteria > Bacteroidota > Bacteroidia > Bacteroidales > UBA932 > Equibacterium. The sequence continues at coordinate 1,445 of CAMKTW010000189.1, read as the reverse complement.
CATCAGAGCCGCATCGCCCGCAAAAACGGGCTGAAGATAGAGTTCAAACACGTTGCAGAAATACTAGCCGCCGGACTATGACACAACACAGCAAAAAAGCCAGAGCATTTCTGAAGGATGCACGCTACAGCGAGTGGCACGACGCAACATTCTGGGCCGTGCGCAGCAAGCGCGACGCTATGGCCCAGGGGCTGCCAGAATGGGAACGGCTGAGAGAAAAGGCATCGGCCATAAAGCGGCACACACTCTCCCATCTGGATGAGTATCTGGAGCAGTTCGCCGCGCAAGCAGAGAAAAACGGCGCAGTGGTCCACTGGGCCGCCGATGCCGACGAGTTCAATGCCATAGTGTTTGACATACTGAAGGCGGCGGGCGTCAAAAAGATTGTCAAGTCCAAATCGATGCTCACCGAAGAATGTGGGATGAACCCCTATCTGGAGGCAAAGGGCATAGAGGTGGTGGAGACCGACCTGGGCGAGAGAATCATACAGCTGATGGGGCAGCGCCCCAGCCATATAGTGATGCCGGCGGTGCACCTGAGTCCCGACCAGGTCGGCGAACTCTTTGAACGCGAAGGGATATCCGATGAAATCGGCAACCACGACCCCACATACCTGACATACCGGGCCAGGCTGAGCCTGAGGAACGAATTCCTGACCGCCGGCGCCGGTATGACCGGAGCCAACTTTGGCATTGCCGCCACCGGCGACATCGTGGTCTGCACCAACGAGGGCAACGCCGATATGTCCACATCCTGCCCCAGGCTGCACATCGCGGCGCTGGGACTGGAGAAGGTCATCCCCGACTACGACTGCCTGGCCGTGTTCCAGAGAATGCTATGCAGGGCGGGAACCGGCCAGCCCACAACAAGCTATACCAGCCATTTCCGCAAGGCCAGGCCCGGCGCGGAGGCTATGCACATCATATTGGTGGACAACGGGCGCAGCGAGTGGATCGGCAACCCCGACCACTGGGAGAGCCTGAAATGCATCCGCTGCGGCAGCTGTATGAACACCTGCCCCGTGTACAGGCGCTCCGGAGGCTTCTCGTACAGCTACTTCATCCCGGGGCCGCTGGGAGTCAACCTTGGTATGCTGCGCGACTTTGAAGCCCACAAGGGAAACCTGTCCGCCTGCACCCTGTGTATGAGCTGCCAGAGCGTATGCCCGGTGAAAATTGACCTGGGAGAACAGATATACAAATGGCGGCAGATGAGCGGGGCGATACCTGGCGCAAAGAAGGCCCTGTGCAAAGGGATGTCGATGGTATACAACCATCCCCTGCTCTACAAAGCCGCCACCGGAGTCTTAAAACCGTTCCACAGTATGGATTTGGAAAAAGATGAGTAGAAAAGACGAAATACTTGGCAGGATTCGCGCCGCCATAGGCACGCGCTACGATATGCCTGCGCTGGACGACATTGCGCCCATCACCTACCCCGACCC
>CAMKTW010000188.1 GCA_946415795.1 uncultured Bacteroidales bacterium | reverse complement strand
TGCCGCTCACCGAAATCCACTCGGAAGATGAAGTGCAAGTGTAGTTTGTGTTTGCCAGGACCTTGACCACGTCGGTGCCGTATGCGTTGGTGAAGGTCATATTCTCCTTTGAGATAGAGAGATAGTAGCTCATCGCCTCCTGCTCTACAGTGAGCACCTGAGGCTCAACTCCCGCTGCAGAGAATGTCACGGTGGCCGTGCGCGGCTCGGCCACAGTATTCTCGTCTACAGCCACGACATACATATCCTCTGTAGAGGACGGCAGTTTGGTGAGGCTGACCCAGCTGTCAGAAATTTCGTAGGAATAATCTACGTTTGAATACACCACAACGGGCTGGTCGTTTGCCTCGAAATCAAAGATCAGTTTATTTTCCGAGAGGCTAAGATACCGGTTGATTCCCGCCTGCAAAAAGGCGATTTGAGTGGAGTAATTGCCGGAGGTGATTGTGGCCGTGGCAGACCTGGGGTCATTGTCGTTTGCTTCCACATTGAAAGCAAGATTGTCTGTGCGCACCGCTTTGGTGCCAATGTATTGAATCCAGGTTTCGCCGGTGGAAACTTCATAATCTACGTTGGTAATGAGTCCGGCGACCACTTCGCCGCCCGCTATGGAGACGTTATACGAGGTCTTCACAGGCACCAGTATGGGCTGCTCCGGCGGAACCGGCGGCTCGGGCGGATCGTCGGGATTGCCCGACTCATCTATCTCCAGACGCATTTCCACCGCCACCATACGGCCCTTGCCGTCACTGGCAAAAACTATCACCTTGTCCTGAGCGATGGGGGTCGGGGCGGTGACCACTATGGTGCCGGCCGTGGCCGACTGCGCCTTGACCTCAACGCTCCATCCGTCGCCGCAAAGGGCGGTAATCTGGGCATTTTCGGCCCCTTCTATTTCGTAAGTAACGGTAACGCTCCCCCCCGCTCCAATGACAGTGTCGTCGCCATTCAAAGACAATGTAAGAGCCTGATACTTAGGAATTATAATCTGAGCGCCGCCACTTATATTAAAAACTACCTTTGCAGCATCTTCTGTAACGCTGGTAATAAGGCATTTATCTATTTGTCCAACAGGTTTAAAACTTTTACCTCCGTCTACAGAAACCTCCAAAGAGCCGCCGTTTGTCCTGAATTGCGGAACGGGGTTTTCGGGGATGATTTCCACCCGGTTTCCGTCTTCGCCGGTGAGCCATTCGCCCCCCGACATCCAGTAATATTTGCCGCCGTCTTCACCCACCTGGACGGCTGAGTTCCGGTTGTATACGGTGACCTCTCCAGCCTCTTTGAACACCGCCTTGAAGCCAACAATCCTGCCATTTTCTGCCAGGGGTTCAAAGCTCACCAGGGCATCCTGCCGCTGCACTGCTTCTATCAGTTTGCCCAGCGACTCGGCATCACGGCCAAGGTCCCTGCCCTGCTCTGCGAGGCTGTCTATCTGCTGTTTAAGCTGCTCCAGAGAGGCACCTGGATCAGAGCAGGAGGCAACAGCCATAGTTGCCGCGGCTAGCCCGATTGCCAGATATGAGAGCAATTTTTTCATTTTTTGAGCAGTGCAAAGAAAACAATTATTTCAAAGAATCGTGCACAATGTTGTAGTATATGTAGGGATCGTCTTCTGTGGCAGAATTGCGGTGATAGCCGGTTGTGCTCCGGCTCACATCGGCAATTCCCCAGAAAATGGCATCGCAAGTATCGTCGTAAGAGCCCAGTACGGCATATTCGCCGGCGGCCAGCGCCCAGGTGACGCGCCGCTTCCATTCCCCGGCATCTACACGATACCAGTCCTGGGGCGGGACACCGCCGTTAGGGCAGGCGAAACGGACCTTCCCGTCGCTGCTGGCAGAGTAGTTCCTGTATCCCCAACCATCTGTGGCAGTGGGTGTTATGGCGCTGTTTACCTGACAGGTCCCGATATGGAACTGCAGCAGGTTGTTCTTCTGGGGGGCGGGGGCGCTGCGCAGCTGGCTGGCAAAGCGGCTGCCGGGAAGGAACATCACCAGCATTGGCCTGTCGTCGCCAAATCCATAGCGGAGATAATGCGGGTCGGAGGCCCATCTTTCCAGCACCACGCCGGCAATGAAGTTCCAATAGTCCAGCGTGGTGGTAGGCGCCAGCGAGTTGCCCAGGAACAGGAAATACTTCATATCCTTCTCTGCACACACCTTGACTATATTGTCCAGCATCGGGCCGAATTTATACCAAAATTCACCGCCGTCGCCGTTGTGCAGGGCGCTCTGGCCAAAATCGTCCCATTGGCTGGCGTTGGTAAAGTCTATGCTTATTACATTTATGCCGGCATCCTTTATCTGCTGCAGCACATTCCTGGTGTCGTCTATGTTCTGGTAGTCGTGGGCCGGGTTCCACTTGCCGCCCAATAAAAATCTTGTGCCGGTGTTGTTTGTGCGGCAGCAGGGCATAATGTGGCAGACGGGGATGCAGGAGTGGGGCACCGGCAGGGTCACTCTCCCCCTCTGGGTCACTGTAACTTCGCGGTCGGAAATGCCCTGGCCGGAGAAGACAATGGTGGCCGTGCGGGCGGCGTAAGTCTTGTTTTCAGAGGCAGTTATGATATAGCCGTCCTCATCTTCCCCAGTCTCTGCCGGTTCTATGCTGACCCAGTCGGAAACGCAGCTATATGTATAGTCAGTGTTAGATGAAACCCACAGCGATGCGGTGCCGCCGTCTATCTTTATGTCAAAACTGTCGTCGGAAAGATGCAGATAGTAGGATATTCCTTCCTGGTGGAAGGTGATTTGCGTGGAGTAATTGCCGGCGGAGATGGTTGCTGTGGCGCTGCGGGCAGGGCCGTCGTTGGCATCTACGCTGAACAGCAGGTTGTCTGTCCGGACAGCCTTGGTGCCCAGGTAATGCAGCCAGCCGGCGTCGGTGGTCACTGTATAATCCACATTTGCTATCAGGCCCGCCTCTACCTGGCCGCCCGCCTTGAACACGCTGTAGGCCGTTTTTACCGGCACAAGGATGGGATCTACGGGAGGATCCGGCGGATCGGGTGGCGTCGGAGGGTCGGGATTGCCGGAAGTATCTATCGTAAGCCGCATCTCCACGGCCACCAGGCGGCCAGTGCCGTCGCCCGCAAAAACTATCACTTTGTCCTGCTCAACCGGTGTCGGGGCGGTGACCTTTATGGTGCCGGTCTGCTTGCCCGACGGGGTCACTACCGCGGTCCAGCCATCGCCGCAAAGCACTGTGACTGTGGCATCTTCGGCACCCTCTATCGTATAACCGACAGTGACCGTCTCCCCTGCCCTGATGGTGGCCTGGTCGCCCTGCAGGGCTATGGTGAGCGCCTGCAGTTTAGGGATTATGATTTGTGAGCCGTCGGACAGAGTAAAGACCACTCGGGCAGCGTCTTCGGTGACACTCGCAATGTGGCTGCCGTTATATACCGTGACATCCCCGGTGCTTTTGAAGGTGACTCTGTA
>CAMKTW010000187.1 GCA_946415795.1 uncultured Bacteroidales bacterium | reverse complement strand
TTTTCACCCGTCTTGTCCACAGAATAGGTCACGTTAAGGTCGCCGGAATAGGCATAGCGCTTCTTATAGCGGGAGGTCAACTCCAGCGCCCAGGAGCCGTAACTGTAAATATCGCCGGTCAGGGATATGTCCAGATGGTCGTTAACTACGATATAATAGCCAAGGTCGCGCAGATAAAGGCCGCGGGCATTCTCCTCACCGTAAGTAGGCATCATTATACCGCTGGCACGGTCCGGCATATCGGGCACAAAGCCGAATGGCAGTGCCAGCGGCAGGGGAACGTCCTCCACCACAAGGTATGCAGGGCCAAACACGGTATGCTGACTGGGCTTGGTTATGATCTTTGCAGCCGTCATCTGCAGGTAGTAGTGCGGATGCTCGGCCTCGCATACTGTATATTTGCCGCCGGAGATGTTCACCGACTGGTCTTCCAGCATCTTGAGCCTCTCTCCGCGCAGTTCCCCCTCCTTCTGGTTGGTCACCATATTCTTGATGCGGGCCTTACGGGTGTCAAAGCTGTAGTATATCTCCTCCATCTTGTACTCCGTCTTGCCGTCCTTGAGCACCGGCTGCCCTACCCAGTTGTTGTCATAGTCTTTTGTCCCTCGCGCGTAAACGATATTATTGTCGAGGTCGTAGGCCATATAATTAGCCGTAATCTCGGTCTTGCCATATTTTACGGATACATCCCCATAGTAATAGATGACACGCCGTCCGCCGGTAAAATCCTCTATGACAGAATCTTTAGCTGCGGAGAAAGCCGGACGTTCAAGGGCGCTCCTGGGACGTGCGGCGACCCTTGCGGCAGAATCGGCCACAGCCAGGGTTGAATCAGGTACTTGGAGCGAAAGCGAATCAGGGCTTGAGATACCCGGCGGATCGACTACAGGCAGAGGCTGGGCATCGTCGCGCAGCACAGGGTCTTTGGCAGAGACATTGCCGCGCCGCCCCAGATTCTGCTGCGACACCTTTTGAGAGGGCTCCGGTGTGCGTTTATCGATAACCTGCGCTACGGAGACAACACTCCGGCACAATAATATAAATACCAATATGAATATCGAACGACGCACGCCTGGCCTGAGGAAACTCGATTATTTTACCTATCTTTGCAAAAGCGCAAAAATACAGATTTTAAGAACGTTTTACAACTTATATGCCGATTTCGTTCTCCAAAAGATTTCTATCAGCGGTTTTTGTTGCCGTCTGCACTCTTTTTTGCGCCTCTGCGGCCACCACTGAAGAGGGGCTCAAGCTGAGGAAGGTGGTGATTGACGCCGGCCACGGCGGACACGACCCGGGAGCGATATCCAAAGACCGCAAGCTTTACGAGAAGAACGTGGTGCTGGATCTGGCCCTGATGCTGGGAGACAGGATCAAGAAGGCCTATCCGGACGTAAAAGTGATCTATACCCGCGACAAGGATGTCTTTATCCCTCTTTACCAGAGGGCCGACATCGCGAACAAGAACCACGCCGACCTGTTTATCTCCATACACTGTAATTCTGCGCAGAGCGCAACCCCCTCAGGATTCGAGACCTGGGTGATGGGAATGGATCACAACGCCGCCAATATGGAGGTATGCAAGCGGGAGAATTCCGTGATCTTGCTGGAGGATGACTACACGACAAGATACCAGGGCTTCGACCCCAACGACAGCGAGAGCTACATAATGTTCAACCTGATGCAGAACGCCCATTTCGAGCAGAGCCTGATTTTCGCCGATCTCTGCCAGAAAGCAATGCAGGGCGGCCCGGTACTCAAGAACCGGGGCATCAAGCAGGGCGCCCTGATGGTGCTTTGGCGCACAACTATGCCATCCGTACTGGTAGAGGTAGGGTTTATTTCAAACCTCCAGGAGAAGTCGGTACTGGCATCCAAAGATAAACGTAAACAGATAGCCGGGGAACTTTTCACCGCGTTTGAAAGATTCAAGGAGCAGTATGAGGTAAGCGGCAGCACAGATGACGGAAAGACTCCTGAACCTCTCCCTGACGGACCCAAGGGCACTATAGATGAACCGGCAACCAGGCCGGAGCCCCCCGCACCCTCTTCCGGAGAACAGGTTGCTTATTTCGCTGTCCAGGTCTTTGCAATATCAAAGAGCCTGAAGCCGGATGACCCGGTTTTCAAGGGGGCGGAAGATATTCGCAAGTTCAACGCCGGGAAGGTATTCAAGTACACCGCTGGGACCTTCGAAAAGGAAGAAGATGCCGCCGCGGCGGCACAAAAGATGGCCACAGATTTCCCCGGGTGTTTCGTGGTCAAAATAGATAATTCTGAAATCAGAAAAAAATAATTTTTCTTTACAATAAGATAAGGCTCGCAGAATCAAACCGATAGACAAATAGGTTTTTTATAAAGTACTGGTCCACACATAATTATGGGCGCCAAAGATTTTCAATTTGGGTATCAAGCACTTATAAAGAATTTGAATTTTGCAAGCAAAAATTCATTTTTTATTTATCTTTTTTTCAACCAGTTTTGTTGTAGCAAAAAGCCTGATGACAAAGCCGGATTACATAAAGGTGTGGGAAGAGTGTCTTGCCATAATTAAAGACAACACCACAGAGGAGGGATACAAGACCTGGTTCGCCCCCATAAGGGCCAAGAGCCTGGTTGGCCGTACCCTCACGCTGGAGGTACCCTCACACTATGTCCGGGAACATATCGAGAGTCATTACAACGATTTGCTGCTCAAGGTCCTTACCCGTGTAATCGGTAACGGATTCCGCCTTATCTACAGCGTACGGGTGGTCGGCAACAGTTATGTACGCACCCTGGAGAGCAGCCGCGAGACTCCGGAAAACCGCGCCGTGGTGCTCAGCGGTGACGCCCAGCGCTACAATGGCAGCGCATACGCAATTCCGGGCATCCAGAAAGTCAAGATAGATTCCCACCTGAACTCCAACTACGATTTTGAGAACTTTGTAGTGGGAGAGTGCAACCGCCTGGGCTATTCTGCCGGTATGAGCATCTCCAACAATCCTGGGAAGAATGCCTTCAATCCTCTTTTTATTTACGGAGGTCCCGGTCTTGGAAAGACACATCTGGCGCAGGCCATAGGCATCGCCACAAAGGATATGTTCCCCGACAAGATTGTCCTTTACGTAAATGCCAACACCTTTGTGGCGCAGTATATGGACACCGTCGGTGTCAACCACCAGATTACCGATTTCTTACGCTTCTATCAGGCAGTTGACCTGCTCATCGTAGATGACGTCCACGAATTTGCCGACAAGAAGGGTTCGCAGAATGCGCTGTTCCAGATTTTCAACTATCTGCATCAGATGCAGAAACAGCTCATTCTCACCTCAGACAAACCGCCGGTAGAGTTGTCCGGTCTTGAACAGCGTCTCCTGTCCCGTTTCAAATGGGGCCTTTCTGTAGAGCTCACTATGCCCGATTACGCCACCAAACTGGCCATCTTGAAGTCAAAATGTCTTCGCGGCGGCGTTGAAGTTCCTGAAGAGATTCTGGA
>CAMKTW010000186.1 GCA_946415795.1 uncultured Bacteroidales bacterium | reverse complement strand
TGAATTCGTGACCGAATTTATTGTAGTGGGTCGATATCGCGTCGCGGGTGGTGCCCGCCACCGGAGTCACTATGTTGCGGTCCTCTCCAAGCAGGGCGTTGGTAAGCGATGACTTGCCCACGTTTGGTTTGCCTACCACGGCGATGTGCGGCAGCCTGGGCCCCTCTTCTTCAGCCGCCTTGCTGTCTGAAGGGAGTTTCTCCAGCACGGCGTCCAGAAGGTCGCCTGTGCCGCTGCCGGTTGCGGACGATATAGAGAACGGTTCGCCCAGTCCCAGGGCGTTGAATTCATAGACGCCGTATTGCTTCTCGCTTGTATCAACCTTGTTCACTGCCAGCACGACAGGCTTGCCGCTGCGGCGGAGGATATCGGCAATCTCCGCATCAAAATCGGTGATGCCTGTCGCCACCTCGACCATAAAAATAACGAGGTCGCTCTCCTCTATCGCAATCATCACCTGGCTGCGGATGGCACTCTCGAAGACATCGTCGCTGTTGACGGTGAATCCGCCGGTATCCACCACGCTGAATTCGTGGCCGCTCCACTCGCACTTGCCGTAGTGGCGGTCGCGCGTAACGCCCGACACGTTGTCCACAATGGCCTGACGCATCCCCACCAGGCGGTTGAAAAGTGTCGATTTGCCCACGTTGGGCCTTCCTACTATCGCTACGAGATTATTCATTGGCGGAAAAATTAAAATGCCGGATTGGCGTACATTATGACATCTTCTTTAGTGATGGTGTCACCGCAGAGTATCAACAGCCTCTCGACCACGTTGCGCAGTTCGCGGATGTTGCCGGTCCAGGGCATCTTCTGCAGCTCCTTGCAGGCCGCCGGCTCCACCTTGCGGCGGGGCATTCCGCTCTCGGAGCATATCTGCTCTATGAAGTAATCCACGAGCAGAGGGATGTCGTCAACACGCTCCGAAAGCGGCGGGACGTGGATCAGAATCACACTCAGGCGGTGGTAGAGGTCCTCGCGGAAGTTGCCCTTGGCAATCTCGTCAGTGAGGTTTTTGTTGGTGGCCGCTATCACACGGACATTCACCTCTATGTCCTTGTCGCTTCCCACGCGGTTGAGTTTCTTCTCCTGCAGCACCCGGAGCACCTTTGCCTGGGCTGCGAGGCTCATATCACCGATTTCGTCCATGAAAAGGGTGCCGCCGTCGGCCTGCTCAAATTTACCCTTGTGCTGCTTGATGGCGGAGGTGAAGGAACCCTTCTCGTGACCGAAAAGTTCGCTCTCGATAAGTTCGCCGGGGATGGCGGCGCAGTTGACCTCTATGAAGGGGGCGCCGGCGCGGTTGCTCTGCTGATGCAGGTTGTGCGCCACCAGCTCCTTGCCGGTGCCGTTGCTGCCGGTTATAAGCACTCGGGCATCGGTTGGCGCCACCCTGGCGATGACGTCGCGCACGTGCTTTATAGCCTCCGATTCACCAACAATCGTGTATCGGGAATCTGTTTTCTTGCGCAGGATGCGGGTCTCCTTCACAAGCGACGACTTATCGGTAGCATTCTTCAGGGTGATCAGTATCCGGTTCAGGTCCAGCGGCTTCTGGATAAAGTCGTATGCTCCGTTCTTTATGCAGTTCACGGCGGTATCAATGTCACCGTGGCCGGAGATCATTATCATTGAAGATTCGCACCCCTCCTCCATCAGTTTCTTCAGTACCTCCTCACCATCCATCTCGGGCATCTTTATATCGCAGAATATCGCGTCAAAGTTGCCCGCCATAGCGGCTTCGAAGCCGGCCTTGCCGTTTTCTGCAAGAGAGACGGAGTGCCCCTCATACTCCAGTATTTCCTTAAGAGAGTTGCGGATTGCCCTCTCGTCATCGATGATAAGTACTTTCATAATTGCAAATGTAGTCTTTTTTTGAGTATTTTTGTCAAAATTGACTCTGTATGAAACAACAGCCCAAAATCATAATAGCCATCGACGGTTATTCCTCCACCGGCAAAAGCTCGTTTGCCAAGCTTATTGCAGAAAGGCTCAGTTACATCCATCTCGATTCCGGTGCGCTTTACCGCGCGGTGACGCTGTACGGCCTGCGCAAAGGTGCAATCAGCGACGGCAAGATAGATAAAGACGCCCTGGTGGCCCTGCTGCCCGGCCTGGAAGTATCCCAGTGCCCCGACACCTGCATCTTCGATGAAAACGTAGAGGGACTTATCCGGCAGATGGAGGTGAGCCGCTTCGCCAGCCCCGTGAGCGCCATCGCGGAGGTCCGCAACTTTGTGGACGACAACCTGCACAGGATGGCCAGCGGCGGCGGAGTGGTGATGGACGGCCGGGACATCGGCACCACCGTGTTCCCCAATGCGGAACTCAAGATCTTTATGGAAGCCGACGAGATGGTGCGGGCAATGCGGCGCTACCGCGAGGCCTCCGATCCCGGAGTAACCTTCATCGACGTGCTTCACAGCCTGCGCGAACGCGACCTGAGAGACTCCACCCGTGAAGTTTCGCCCCTGCGCAAGGCCGATGACGCAATTGTCCTGGACAACACCTGTATGACAATGGAAGATGAGATAGAGTGGCTGGTGAATCTTCTCAATGAAAAATATGGCTTCTCGCTGTAGCATCTGCGAAATCGACCCCGATTCCGGCTTCTGCCACGGCGTAATGCGCGCCGTGAACAAGGCGGAAGAGTTTCTCTCCGGCGGCGGCAGGCTTTACTCCCTTGGTGCAATGGTGCACAATACAGAAGAGATCGAGCGTCTTGCATCAAAAGGGCTTGCGACCATAGATATTGAGGGGATGAAGGGTCTCGTGACCGGCAGCACCGTGCTGATACGCGCTCACGGCGAACCCCCTGCCACATACTCGCTTGCCCGTTCGCTGGACATCACCATCATAGACTGCACCTGCCCGGTGGTGCTCAAGTTGCAGCGCGATATCGCGGCGGCTTTCAAGCGCGTATCTTTGTCGGGAGGTTCGGTAGTGATTTTTGGCAAGCGGGACCACGCAGAAGTCAACGGTCTGGTGGGCCAGACCGGCGGCAAGGCGGTAGTCATCGAGAATCTCTCCGAGATAGACCAGCTCGACTTCTCCCACCACATCGAACTCTTCTCCCAGACCACACGGGACCCGGGCGAATACGAAGCCCTAAAAACGGCCTGTCTTGAGCGGACAGCCGATATCACCATCCACGACACAATCTGCGTCCAGGTCCGCAACCGTCACAAGAAACTGGCCGATTTTGCCGCAGGGCACGACGTGATATTGTTCGTGAGCGGACGCGACTCATCCAACGGCAAGGTGCTGTTCGAGCTCTGCCTCAAGCACAACCCCCGGTCCTATTGGGTGGATGCACCCGACTCCGTGCAGGACGTTTGGCTTGTCGGCGCCGCAAGCGTCGGCATCACCGGTGCCACCAGCACCCCCCGCTGGCAGCTGGAAGCGGTGGCCGCCATCGCATCAGACCCCAGCCGGTCAGTCATTTGACTGCCAGCATCAGCAAAGCCGGGCAAGGTCTGCTTTG
>CAMKTW010000185.1 GCA_946415795.1 uncultured Bacteroidales bacterium | reverse complement strand
AAAGCGAAACACTTTCATCTAATATGTCTGTCGGACGGATAATTATCCGCATCCGGCATTTGCAAATTTAGAATTTTTATTTCTGTTTTTAAAAACGGAAATGAGTACTTCAAGAAATATCTTGTCCTGCCAAAGCGCTACGAGATTCGCGAATGTCCAACCCGTCCCGTGCGGCAGTGCTCGTCACCAGGGCTTTAAGAAGGAAAAAGGTTGCGCTCCCGCCAAAGTTTCTTGGAGCCCATAACAAACCGTAGGGGCGCTTTGGCTGGACCGCCGGCGACAGAGCAAGGTGCAGACAACCTTTTTCAGGCGACGGCCCTGCCCGGCCAAAGTGCAAGAAATACGCAGCTTCACTACAGAAAGGGAGAGCATAAATCACTCTCCCCCGCTACCTCCAGTCGAATGTAGAAACTCTTAGAAGAACTCGTCTATACTATTTTGCGTCCCTCAACGCGCGAATGTATGAACGGACCTTCTCGCTCTTACCATTGCGAATGCGTTTATACGCCTTCACTCTGGCAAGTCTGGGAGCCTTGCACTCTAAGCACAGGCTCAACCTTAGTCGAAAAACCTTATTATTTCGAGGGTTATTGCAGAAGTACCCTGGTGGTAGCTAATTTCTCTGAAAAAAAGGCATTTCAGTGAGGGCTGAAATGCCTTATGTCTCGAAGACTAAATCTTGTGTCTTTAATACAACAACACAAAGATACAGATTAATCTCTCTTCTCCAAATTATAATAGAAAGCCGTTTATACAGACCGACAGAAAACATCCATAACATCAAAGGGTTGGAACAGTTTATAGCCCAAAAACAAGCACCATTCTGTTCCTCCCGGATGATATAGAGAGGACCTTCTGCTGAATCTGCGCGGAACATTACGTACTCCGGGCAGACACAGCCAAGGCCTGAAAGAGCCTGCGACCGGCGCTAGTGAGGGAGGGGACCGACCGAACGTCAGGGAGCTGGGCTTTCAGGCGAAGGCCCTGCCCGGCGGAAGCACCCCCGCCGGCTAACGTTGCTGCTGCTAACCGTCAATTATTTCCGCAGCGCATCTACCGGAAGAAGGCGGGAGGCCTGCGCGGCGGGGGCAAGACCGCTGGCAAGTCCAAGGCAGCTGGCGACAGCGAAGGCGAGTGCCACATGAGAAGATGTGATATGTGCATCCACGACTCCGGAGGGAATAATCGCCACCACACCCCAGGCCAGCAGCAGGCCCACCGCCGCACCCAGAACGGACAACAGCAGAGCCTCCAAGAGAAACTCCGTCAGGATTGTTTTGCGGCGGGCCCCCAGGGCTTTTTTAAGGCCGATTGACCAGGTACGCTCCTTTACCGAGACGAACATTATATTCACTATGCCGAAGCCCCCTATAAGCAGCGAAAACAACGCTACGGCGAGCCCCAGCGCTGTAATCTTACGCGTCAGGGAGACAGTCTGCCGGCAGAGGTCTTCCATTGTGTTCAAGGCAAAGTTATCCTCCTGCGCCGGTGATAGCCTCCTGGCGGCGCGCAGGATGCGGCGCATCTCACCCATAGCCGCCCGACGCGAAGCGTTGCCCGGCCCGGCTGCAATCATCGTCTCCAGCACCCCCTCGCCAGCTATATTCTCTGCCGCTGCAAACGGCACAAACAGAGCGTAATCACTGGCATAGAGGTTTATTATGTTCTTACCCTCCTGAGAGAGTATGCCCACGACTGTCATATTGCGGCCGCCTATACGCACAGTGCTGCCGCAAAGCGCGTTGCGCGAGTTTTGCCCTGTCAGCCCTTCCGCTATTTTGGCGCCGAGTATCACCTTGGCGCCCGCCCCCGACAACTCCGCCACGGAAAAATCGCGGCCTTCGCACACAGAAGAGTAAATCAGGTGCTGCCAGGCACCCCGCACCCCGACCAGCTTGCACCCTCGCATAATCTTTCCTGAATACGAGACATCGGCCCCGGCCTCCCCGGCAATTGCCGTCCAGCTTATTGTTGGCTGGCAGGTATAGCTCTGATCATCAGTACTTTGCTGAATGTAACCCCCTCCCATAGCATGGTGGTTGATTAGCATATCTTGCTGATTGTCAGAGCCTTGTCTGACAGCGCCTAACGAACTGGAACTAAGCGCAAGATAGTCCTCTACGGTCGGCTGCGGACGGGCGGCATAACGGCTCCAGTCGGCCTCATCATCACCGTCACCACTGCCGCCGTCGTTTCCAGAACCATCACCTCCGTCCTCCACCACCGGGAAGCGCTCCACCATAATCATATCGCTCCCGAAATGGTCAAAACCAGCTACCACGGCCCGCTTGAAGCCATCCACAAGGGCGAATGAAACAACTACTACAAAGATTCCGACACTGACCCCGAACAGCGACAGAAAGGTCCTGAGCGGGTCACTTTTGATTTGATGAAAGATCTCCATCGTCTTTTCCTCCAGCTAATTTGTTTTTGATTTGTCTGATAGTATCAAAAGCGTTTAGTGGGGAAATCGTATTGATATCTATTCTCTCAATAATATGTTTGATGTCAAGCAAAAGCGGGTCGTCCAACTGAAAGAACGACAGTTGCATTCCTGAGGGGGATGCGGCAGATGCGCTGCGGCGCAACTTGCCGGCAGGCGCCGATGCGCCCCCCGCCTCTTTGTGCTCCAGGGTGCTGAGCTTCTCCTGGGCCGCATTGAGCACCGCGTCCGGCATTCCGGCCATACGGGCCACGTGGATACCGAAGCTGCTGGCCACCCCTCCGGGACACAGTTTGCGCAGGAAAATGACGTGTCCGTCAATCTCCTGCGTGGAAATATGATAATTGTGAACCCGCTCAAGCAGGGTTTCCATCTCGTTGAGTTCGTGATAATGGGTAGCAAACAGCGTCTTTGGTGCCAGAGGGCTTGCGTGAAGGTACTCTACAATGGCCCAGGCGATGGACATTCCGTCGTATGTGCTGGTGCCGCGGCCTATCTCGTCCAGCAGCAGCAGCGACCTCTGCGAAAGATTGTTCAGGATGGTTGCACTCTCCGTCATCTCCACCATAAAGGTAGATTCACCCCGGGAGATATTGTCCGACGCGCCAACGCGGGTGAAAAGCTTGTCCACAAAGCCGATATGGGCGCTCTTTGCCGGCACGAAGCTGCCGGTCTGCGCCATAAGCACAATAAGCGCCGTCTGCCTCAGAAGCGCCGACTTACCGGCCATATTGGGACCGGTGAGGATTATGATCTGCTGGCTGTCGTTGCCGAGGAAGACGTCGTTGGCGACATACTCCTCCCCCTCCGGCATCAGCGCCTCTATCACCGGGTGGCGCCCCTCCTTGATATCTATTACCAGCGAATCGTCCACCACCGGACGGTGGTAACCTTTTTCCCGGGCGGTGAACGCGAATGAGCTGAGACAATCCAACTCACTCACCGCCACGGCGTTGCGCTGAATGACAGCGATGTTTGCCTGCAACTCACGCACCAGGTCGGCGTAGATCGCCGACTCTATGGCCACAATCTGGTCCTGCGCCACCAGAATCTTCTCTTCGTACTCTTTAAGTTCTGCGGTG
>CAMKTW010000184.1 GCA_946415795.1 uncultured Bacteroidales bacterium | reverse complement strand
TGAAGGCAACTCGCTGACGATAGGATCGATAGACATCGGTGCCGGCACCACCGATGTGGTTGTGGTAAAGGACCGCATCGTGCGCGCCGTGGGCGTGATTCCGTTTGCCGGCAACACCATCACCAGCGACATCCGCTTCCACACCTGCCTGACCACAGACATCGCCGAAATCATCAAGATGAAATACGGCACCTGCCTGGACGAGGGGCTGTCGGAGAACAAGAAACTTGTGATACAGGGTGTGGGCCAGGGCGAGACCAAAGACGTTCCCCTGGACTTCCTGGAGCAGATTGTAGAGGCCCGCGCCAGCGAGATTCTGGAAGCCGCCTACTACATAATTGAGAAATCGGGCTATCTGAACAAGATTCCCACCGGACTGGTTATTACCGGCGGCACTGCCTATCTGGAGCACATCAAAGAACTTGCAAGGGCCATCACCGGAATGCGCGTCCGCCTGGCAAACGCCCAGGGCAACATAAGCGAATCTTCTAAGATCAGCTGCTTTGACACCAACTCCAGCTCTATCGTGGGCGCGCTTATAGACAGCTTCAACCACGAGAGCGAGATTGACGGCTGGCGGGTGGGCAGCACCATCAAGGCCGCCCCGGTAAAAGAGAATGACATATTTGCAGGGCAGAACATTACCAAGCTGAGCCGCCGCGAGAAAGCGCGTCTTGAAAAAGAAGAGAAGCGCCGCATCAAACAGCAGCAGGCAGAGGCCAAGGCCGCCCAGAAAGAGGCCGAGCGCAAGGCCAAGCTGGCCGCAGAACTCGCAGAGGAAGAGGAAGAAGAGGAGGAAGAGGAAGTTGAGGAGCCCGAACCTCCGCGCGAGCCAAGCAAGGTAGAGAAACGCCTCACCGGCTTTATCCGTGATTTATTTGACACATCAGGCAATTAGTGATATGAAAAAGCAATACGAAGATATAATTCCCGACGACTGGATTGAGAAGGGTAATATTATCAAGGTCATTGGCGTAGGCGGCGGCGGAACCAATGCCGTGAGCTATATGTACGAGCAGCGGATGGAGCACATCGACTATGTGGTGTGCAACACCGACTTCCAGCACCTGAGCACCAGCCCCGTGCCGCAGAAACTGCAGCTGGGCGGCGTCATAACCAAAGGTCTGGGCGCCGGCACCGACTACCTGGTGGGCAAGAAAGCGGCCACCGAGTCCATTGATGACATCAATAATATCCTCACCGGCACCAACGAGATGGTGTTTGTTACCTGCGGTATGGGCGGCGGCACCGGCACCGGCGCAGCCCCCGTGATTGCCGAGGCGGCCAAATCCAAGGGCCTGCTCACAGTGGCCGTGGTCACCATCCCCTTCCGCGACGAGGGCCCCGACGCTATGTACCGCGCCACCGAGGGTATCCGCGAGCTTAGCCGCCACGTGGATTCGCTGCTTATCATTGATAACCAGCGTCTCTACGACGTATATCCCGACCTCAAATTCTTCGACGCCCTGAACAAGGCCAACGAAGTGCTGGCCACGGCCGTGAAGAGCATCACCGACATAATCACCTGCCGCGGCGTCATCAACGTCGATTTTGCCGACGTAAGGCGCATTATGAAAGACAGCGGAATGGCGTTTATGGGTATCGGCGTGGGAGACGGCACCAACCGCGCCCACGATGCCGTGGAGGCAGCCCTGACATCGCCTCTGATGAGCAACTGCGACATCACCAAGGCCAACAAGGCGCTGGTGAACATCACCGCCAGCGAGCTGCGCGTAGAAGAGAAGCAGCAGATTATGGACTATGTGAACAGCGCCACCGGCGGCGCCAGCAACTTCAAGTGCGGCGTGGTGCGCGACGACTCCCTGGGCGAGAAGATCAGCGTGACCATCGTGGCCACCGGTTATGAGATGACCGACCTGCCGCAGGTGGACATAGACCAGATAAACCGCGACAAGATTATCACCGTAAATATCAACGACGAAGATCTGACTTACGTCCGCCACGGCCTGCCCATCAACACCGGTGACCTGGTTTCGGTGACCAAGAAAGACCGCTATGCAGGCAAACCGGCGCTTATTGTGGACAATTCAGAAGATTTGCAGCAGAAAGAGAGCGAGACCGCTTTTGACCGCCGCGACCGTATGCTCCGCAAGCAGCGCAAAGAACAGATAATGCAGAACTTTGAAAAACAGGCAGAACAATAATGGCAAAGATTGGAATGGCCTGCGACCACGCAGGTTACGAGCTTAAAGAATATCTCAAGAAGATTCTTGTGAAACGGGGCAACGAGGTGGTGGACTTTGGCACCAACTCCCCCGAGAGTATGGACTATCCCGACACCGCCCACCCCCTGGCAGAGGCCCTGGAGGCAGGAAAGGTAGATTTCGGTGTGTCTATGTGCGGCAGCGGCAACGGCATCACAATGACCCTGAACAAGCACCAGAAGGTACGCGCCGCGCTTTGCTGGAAGCCCGAGATCGCGGCTCTGGCCAAGCAGCACAACAACGCCAACATACTCTCTATGCCGGCCCGCTTCATAAGCCGCAAGATGGCTGTCAGGATTCTGGATGCCTACCTGGACGCTAAGTTCGAGGGCGGCCGCCACCAGCGCAGGATAGAGAAAATCCCCTGCAAATAGCCTGTGATAAGTGCCGTCATAGCAGACCGCAACTTTGCCTGGCCGCTGTCGGGCGATCTCGAAGACTACCCTGACGGCCTCATTTTCCCGCTGGACAAGCCCTACCGCTGGACCAGCGCCGACGCCGTGCGCAAGGTCAAATTCTGGCTTCAGCGGCACTTCCACTGCCGCAAGATCAAGGTCGGGCACGCCGGCACCCTGGACCCGCTGGCCACCGGCCTGCTGATTATCTGCGCAGGGAGGGCCACCAAACTGGTGGACACGCTGCAAGCCCACACCAAAGAGTATGTGGCCGACATTGAGTTTGGCGCCACCACCCCCAGCTACGACCTGGAAAAGGAAATTGACAACCTTTATCCTTACGAACACATCACAAAACAAACAATAGAGGATGCCCTTGAGGGCTTTATAGGCCCTCAGGAGCAGGTTCCTCCCATCTTTTCCGCCAAGATGGTGGGCGGCACCCGCGCCTACGAATATGCCCGCGCCGGCGAAGCCGTGGAGCTGAAATCGTCTCTGATCACCATAGAAAAGGCCCGTCTTGACAACTTCAAGACCGGCACCACCGGCCGGCCGGTGGCCACCGTGACGCTGCGCTGCAGCAAGGGGACCTATATCCGCTCTTTCGCGCGGGATCTGGGCCTGGCGGTGGGAAGCGGAGCACATCTGACCGCCCTCAGACGCACCCTAAGCGGTGATTTTGAAATAAATAACGCAATTGATTTGGATTTTTTGGTTTCATCGAATAATTTTGTCGGCTAATTACCCCTAATAGCGCATGAAACAAAAAGAATTCGAATTCCCGCTCACGCTAGACCAGATTGCAAAGTATCCTTCAGAAGAGAGGGACGAATGCAAGCTGATGGTTCTGCATAAGGACACCGGCGAGATTGAGCACAAGATATTCAAGGATCTTATAGACTATCTTGACGACGGAGACCTGTGCGTGTTCAACGACACCAA
>CAMKTW010000183.1 GCA_946415795.1 uncultured Bacteroidales bacterium | reverse complement strand
TACCCTGCCAGCCGGTGAGGTCCTTGCCGTTGAACATAGATACATAACCGGGGTCGTCGGTGGGAACTGCAGCGAGATAGTTCTCGATGCGCTGCAAATCGTAAGGATAGTCGCGGCCGGTGTCCACGCTCTTGATGCGGTTCATAAGAGCCACGATCTCGGGACCGAAGAAACTGGGGTTGCGGGTTGCAATGTTGCGGATTGCGCTGGCAGCCTCTACTTCAGTGGCCTTGTTGTCCAGGAATTTAGCCGCGTACATTATACCCTGGAATGCGCCGGTCTCGCCGATGCGCTCCAGAATCGCGTTCTTCTGGGCGTCGGTGACGGCATAGTCCATAACTGCGCGGTAGCGGAGCAGGCGCTGTGCACCCGGTTCCTCTGCTGCCTCGACCTTTTCCATATAAGAGGCAATGGCTTTCTCAGTAAGATCCTTGTCGGAGGTGTTCTTACTCAGGATGTCGATAATCTGCGGCATAGATGCCACCTTGATGATCATCGGCCAGTAAGCCGCCTTGCTCTGAGGGGTAACAATATTGTTGCGGTTGGAGAGAACCTCGTACTTCTCTGCATCGCTCCTTCCCTCCAAAGCCGCCAGGATAGCGTCCTGTATCTTTGCGCGGTTAGCCTCGCCGCTGCTCTCCAGTAGGGAGTAGAGGGTCAGCAGGTCTTCGCCCTCAGAAACTGATGCAAGGGCAGAGAATGCCGCGTCGCCCACCTGCTTGCTGTCGTCAAACAGGCTGCCGAGAACCAGGGATTTGTAGTTGAGCGCCTCGCGCTGGCTGATGAGGTTCAGGATAGCCTGCTTGCCGGCATCGCCCGCCTTGTCAAAATAAGGAGCCACGACATCTGCCACCCGGCCGGGGATACAGCGCAGGCAGGACTCGGCAAGTGCCACGTCGTCTGCATTGCTGCTGGTGAGCATCTTGGCCATCGTAGGAAGGGCGCAGCCGCAGCCCGATTTGGTGAGAGCCCAGGCGGCCTCCTTGCGGATGCGCGCGTCAGAATCCTCGAGATATGACTTGAAGGTCTTGGCAAGGGATTTGTCTTTCTGCTCTCCCAGCCACCAGATTAGGTCGGCCTTGTTGTCCTGGCTCTTCAATTTGGGAAGAATCTCAACGATAGCGGCTTTGGCCTCGTCAACGTTGCCCACCTTGTTGAGCATGTCAAACAGGGCGACATTGTCCATACCCTTCTTGAGGCTCTTTACTATATCCTTGACCTTGGGCTCAGGGGTTGTGCCGGGATCCAGTTCAGAGGTGGTGGTAACATTCTTACCTTCATAGTTGTCGCCGAGGAAGAGGAGCTGGCGGACAAAGAGCTGCCTGATGGTCTCGTCCTTTGTCTTGTCTGCATAACCCTTGAATGCCTCTTTCACATTCTCGAGGGTCTCGCCGCCCATCTCGGTAGCCTTGGTGGTGATGGCGCTCAGGGCAAACTCCACGGGCACCATAGAGTCGTCCTGCTTCTCCAGCATATTGTAGAGCAGATCCATACCCTCTTTTCCGGTGCCGATGAGTTCGGTGGCAAGCTCGTTATAGAGCTTCATATCCTTAGCGGGGAACTTTGCCAGGGCATCACCCACTACGGTGTTGGCTTTACGCTGGTTGGGCTGTGCCTGTATTCCAAGGGAAACGAGCAGCAGCGCAACTAATACTAAGCTTTTAAATATCTTTTTCATATTGATTCCTCCCGATGTTTAGATTTTCCAAGGCGCGCGCATAGGCTGGTAAACCAGACGGTTGGCGGCATCGTCGTTGATGAATTCCTGCTTTTCGGAGTCGAAGTGGAGAGTGCGGCCAAGCTGCAGTGCCACTGCGCCGATGTTGACCAGGGTGCAGCTGCGGTGACCGTTGATCTCGTTGAGGGCGAATTTCTTGCGGGTACGTACGCACTCCAGGAAGTCGGTTTCCTGAGGCAGCGGATCGGGGAAATCTGCAAGTTTGTCCTTCCAGCCCGGGATGTCGCATACGAAGTTGTTGTAAACGTTGCCGTTGGGGCCCTGGATATACGGGGTCTTGGGGTCGCCGAAGTCTTCGCCCCAGAGGACGATCTGGCAACCGTCGGCATAGGTGTATTTAATCTCGCGCCAGGTACCGGCAGCGTCGTAATGCTGCTGGGGAGCGTCGATCTCAACCTTTACGGGACTCTCGTCGTCCTTGCCCAGCAGATACTGGACGGGGTCGAGGTAGTGCTGTCCCATATCTCCCAGTCCGCCGGCATCGTAGTCCCAGTAACCGCGGAAGGTGTCGTGGCAGCGGTGCTCGTTATACGGCTTGTAGGGTGCGGGACCCAGCCAGAGGTCGTAGTCGAAATAGCTGGGGATGGGCTGGGGGTCCAGATGCTCCTTGCCTACCCAGAAGAACTTCCAGTCGAAACCGGTGTGCTTGGAAACGGTCACCTTGAGGGGCCATCCCAGCAGACCGCTCTGAACGAGCTTCTTGAGGGGAGCGACTTCCGTGCCGAGACCGTAGAAGGTATCCTCGAAACGGAACCAGGTGTTCAGACGGAAAATGGTGTTGTACCGCTTCATCGCCTCTACAACCCTCTTGCCCTCGCCGATGGTACGGGTCATAGGCTTTTCGCACCATACGTCCTTGCCGGCCTTGGCAGCCTCGATGGCCATTATCGCGTGCCAGTGAGGCGGGGTGCAGACGTGCACGATATCCACGTTGGGGTCGTTGATCAGGTCCATAAAGTTGTGGTAGCAGGCTACCTGACCGAATCCGGCCTCTTTAGCCATTTTCTCGCCCCTGTCCAGACGGGTCTGGTCCACATCACAAAGTGCAACCAGACGGTCGGGCATCTTGAAGTGGTGGCCGCGGCCGATGCCGCCGAAGCCGATGATACCCTTTGTCAACTGGTCGCTGGGAGCAATGTAACCTTTACCGCCGAGCACGTGGCGCGGCAAGATGGTGAACGCAGCCACAGCCGCCGTTCCCTTGAGGAATTGTCTTCTGCTTGTCATGTCTTTTATTGTTATTTAACTGATATAAAATCTGTTATATGATATTTCGGTCCGTTTTGATTCAATATCTGTCAAAATTAAGTATTTTTCGTGGAAAAATACGCCCCTATAAAGAAAAAAGAGAGGATTATTTCCTCTCCATTTCTCTTCTCAAGTCTTTTTCTTTAATTGACTCCCGCTTGTCAAACTCCCGCTTACCCCGGGCAAGGGCGATTTCAAGCTTTGCGAAACCCTTGTCGCTTATAAAAATCTTTACGGCGACTATGGTCATCCCCTTCTCCCGGGTGGAGCGCTGCAGGCGGCGCAGCTCCCGCCGGGTGAGCAGCAGCTTGCGGTCGCGCATCGGGTCGTGACGGTTGTAGCTCCCCCACCAGTATTCCGCCACATTCATATTGCGGACATATAACTCGCCCCCCACAAAATAGCAATAAGCATCAACCAGGGATGCCTTTCCTGCACGGATAGATTTAATCTCCGTGCCGGAAAGCACGATGCCGGCGGTGAAGGTCTCGATGAATTCGTAATCAAAGGAGGCCCGGCGGTTCTTTATTACTATGGTACTCTTTGCCTTTGGCATATGTCTGCAAATATAGCATAAAA
>CAMKTW010000182.1 GCA_946415795.1 uncultured Bacteroidales bacterium | reverse complement strand
CCAGCGGCCGTCGGCAAAAAAATGATCCATAGATGCCATCGCGCTCTCGTATATCGGGCCGATGGGGATGATCTCGCTGCTTATGTCAAGGTTGGCTGCAAGCTGCTCCGAGTCTGTCACTGAATGGGAGGTGGAGAAGCCGCTGGGCATCATTATCCCGTGTACGTTTTCTGCCCCGAGGGCATCGGCCGCCAGGGCCGCCACCAGAGCGGAATCTACGCCGCCGGAGAGCCCGAGCACAGCTTTTGTCAAGCCTGCTCCTTTGAAGTAGCCGCGAATCTTGTCCACGAGAATCCCGTGAACCTCTGCGATTTGTGTGTTGGGCTCGAGTATCATCAGAATATGAATGAGTCGCTGATGGGGCGGTTGTTGTAAACCTTGGTGATTATATCGGCGAAGATGTTTGCAACCGAGAGAATCTTGAACTTGGATGTGTCTTCACCCTCCTTGGGCCTCAGGGGGATGGTGTCGGAGACAATGAATTCTGACAGGGCAGAGGCACTTATCCTTTCGTAGGCATTGCCGCTGAGTACCGGGTGGGTGCAGACGGCCCGCACGCTTACGGCACCCTTCTCCTTTAGCATATCGGCACACTTGGTGATGGTGCCGGCGGTGTCCACCATATCATCGACAATAACCACGTTGCGCCCCTCGACGTCGCCTATCGCGGTCATAGAACCGACCACATTCGGCTTTTCACGGGATTTGTGGCAGATGATCATAGGCACGCCCAGGATGCGCGAATATGCGTTGGCGCGTTTGGCTCCGCCCATATCTGGAGAAGCTATGGAGAGGTTCTCAAGCTTAAGGTCGCGCAGATAAGGGAGGAAGATGGAGCTTGCGTATATATGGTCCACAGGAACGTCAAAGAAGCCCTGGATCTGGTCGGCGTGCAGGTCGCAAGTCATTACGCGGTCGCAGCCGGCGGCTACCAGCAGGTTGGCCACAAGCTTGGCTCCGATGCTCACGCGCGGACGGTCCTTACGGTCCTGACGTGCCCATCCGAAGTAAGGGATGACTGCAATCACTTTGTGTGCAGATGCCCTGTGGGCTGCGTCTATCATAAGCAGCAGCTCAAAGATGTTCTCTGTCGGAGGGAAGGTGGACTGGACGATGAACACTGTGGCTCCGCGTACACTCTCGTCGAACGCCGGCTGAAACTCGCCGTCGCTGAAAGTGGTAACCTTCGAATTGCCGAGCTCGGTACCGAGGTTCAATGCAATCTTTTCTGCAAGATACTTGCTGCTGCGGCAGGAGAAAATCTTTAGCGTGTGGTCGTATTCCATATTGAAACAGGTTATAGATGTTATTGGTTGTTATTGTCTAGATCCTTGAGTATCTGCCCCATATAGTCCAGCATTTCCTCTTTGCCGGTGCCCTTCTCGCTGGATGTGGCGAAAAAGTGCGGCAGCGGCTCCCAATACTCTCCGATTGCGGCTTTCATCTTCTCTATGCGGGCAGCCAGGGCATTTGTGCCCAGTTTGTCACACTTGGTGAGCACGATTGCAAAAGGGACTCCCTTTTCGCCCAGCGATATAAGGAAGTCCAGGTCAATCTTCATAAGGTCGTGGCGGCTGTCAAGCAGCACAAACAGCAGGACCAGATCGGAACTGTTGTCTATGTAGTCTGATATCATACCCGCAAGGGTGGCGCGCCGCTCCTTGGAGAGTTTGGCGAACCCATAGCCCGGAAGGTCCACCAGATACCAGCTGTCGTTTATCAGGAAGTAGTTTATGCACTGCGTCTTGCCCGGTTTGGAAGAGGTGTGGGCAAGGGAGGAATTACCTGTCAGACAGTTGATAAGGGAAGACTTGCCTACATTTGAACGGCCTATGAAGGCGAACTCCCTTCTGGACGGGGAGGGTCTCCCTGCAGCAGAGACTTTACTTGCGACATATACCGCTTTGGAAATTTTCATAAGCCCGGGCCGTTACCAATGCAAAAATATAAATAATTTCCGTATCTTTATTAGGTTCAAAACAATAATGGAAGAAACCGTTTATACTCTTCAGCAGTTGCTCTCACAGGTGAGGGGAGCGGTTGACTCGTCTTTCCCCGTTTCTGTGTGGGTGAAGGGTGAGATACAAGGTCTCAGCGTGAACCGCAGCGGTCATTGCTACCTGAATCTGATAGAGAAGAACATCCTCACCGGGGCACTTCTGGCAGAGGTTAAGGCAATAATCTGGAGCTCCCGCTACCGCAGCCTCGCCACCCGTTTTGAGCAGGAGACGGGGCGCAATGTTTCAGACGGTATGAATGTTCTGGTCAGGGTCACCGTGCAGTTCTCAGAACTGTACGGCCTGTCGCTTATCATAGAGGATATAGATTCTGCCTTCACGGCCGGAGAGGCATTCCTGGAGCGCCAGCGGACCATCCTCCGGCTGGAAGAGGAGGGGATGATGGATCTCAATGCGGGGTTGGAACTGCCTCCGCTGCCACGCAGTCTGGCGGTCATATCGGCAGGGACGGCGGCGGGCTACGGCGATTTTATGGAGCATCTTAACAGTAATCCTTATGGCTTCAGGTTTGTCTGTGAGCTCTTTCCGGCCCCAATGCAGGGAGACCAGGCGCCGGAGGGGATAATAGCGGCCCTGGCCGATGTTGCGGCCCGCCAGCAGGAGTTTGATGCAGTGCTGGTGCTGCGAGGCGGCGGGTCGGCAACCGACCTGGCTTGTTTCGACGACTATGACCTGGCGCTGAACATCGCCCAGTTCCCGCTCCCCGTGCTCACCGCAATAGGACACGAGCGTGACGTCCACGTTGCAGATATGGTCGCGTATGAACATCTTAAGACTCCGACCGCTCTTGCAGACTATTTTATTGATATTTTTGCTCAGGAAGATTATGCCGTCACCACGCTTGCAGGCAGGCTTTCGCTGGCGGTGCGCACCAAGGCTGCCGACCAGCGCTTGCGTCTGGACCGCAACGTTTCGCGCATCCGTGCGGCGGTGTCAGCTTCAATCTCTTCCCAGAGGCAGAAGGTTGATATGCTGTCATACAGGATAGGGGCGCTGAACCCTGCCTCCGTCCTGGCCAAGGGGTTCACCCTCACCCTTAAGGAGGGGCGCAGAGTTACGGATTCGGCGCAGTTGCAATCTGGCGATGTCATAGCCACAGTATTCGCAGACGGAAATGTAAAGAGTAAAATCATCTAGATATGGCAGAAGAAATGACTTATAAAGAGGCGCTGGAGAAGCTGGAGGCGCTGGTGGAGGTGATAGAGAGCCCTGACCATCCGCTGGATACTATCCAGAAAGAGGTTGCAGAAGCTATGAAACTTGTGGAATATTGCCGCAAGTGTCTAGCCGGAACGGAAAAAGGACTAATGGAAATAATTGATAAAAAACAGGCATAATGAGCATGCTTTACAACACCGACCCTTGGTTGGAGCCCTTCAGGGGGGCGATTGACGCGCGCAAGGGCAGAATTCTGGATGCCCGGGCAAAGATGGCGGGCGAAGGTCGTATTTACGACGTAGTGAACAACCATCTCTACTATTGCCTTCATAAGGAGGAGGGTTGCTGGGTGTTTCGTGAGTGGGCCCCTACGGCGACCCGTATTTATCTGATTGGAGAGTT
>CAMKTW010000181.1 GCA_946415795.1 uncultured Bacteroidales bacterium | reverse complement strand
GCGCATTCTGACAATGTGTCACCTTTATTTTGTTTAACCGGAAGAATTATGGCAAATTTTCTTAAGAGTCTGTTCGGTTCCAAGGCTGACAGGGATATGCGGCAGCTCAAACCAATACTGAACAAAATCCTGGCTGAATACGACACCCTGGACCGTATGAGCGACGATGAGTTGCGCGATGCGTGCCAGCAGTTGAAGGCGTCCATCGCAGAGCGCACCGCCACACAGGAGGCGGAGGCCGCAAATATCCGCGAGCAACTCTCCGAGGTGGAGATAAGCGTGAGCGAGAAAGAGCGCCTGGCCACCCGCCTCGACAACCTGGTCAAGGAGATTGACGTGGAGTTGGAGAAAGCGCTGGACGACGCGCTGCCAAGGGCATTCGCAATTATGAAGTCCACCGCCCGCCGCTTTAAGGAGAACCCCACGATCCGGGTGAAGGCCTCAGATGCCGACCGCGAGCTCAGCACAAAGTGCGACTATGTGAACATAGACGGCGACTACGCCATCTGGAAGAACACCTGGCTGGCCGGCGGCAACCCTATGACGTGGGATATGGTGCACTATGACGTCCAGCTCATCGGCGGTATCGTGCTGCACCAGGGCAAGATTGCCGAGATGGCGACGGGTGAAGGCAAGACCCTGGTGGCCACCCTCCCCGTTTTCCTCAACGCCTTGGGCGGCAAAGGTGTACACGTTGTCACCGTGAACGATTACCTGGCAAAGCGTGACTGCGAGTGGATGGGTCCGCTATATCAGTTCCACGGCCTCAAGGTAGATTGCATAGACAAGCACGAGCCCAACAGCGAAGGGCGCCAGAAGGCATATCAGGCCGACATTACATTCGGCACCAACAACGAGTTCGGCTTTGACTACCTGCGCGACAATATGGCCATCAATCCCAACGACCTGGTTCAGCGCAAGCACCACTTCGCAATTGTGGATGAGGTCGACTCCGTGCTGATTGACGACGCCCGCACTCCTTTGATCATAGCGGGCCCGGTACAGCGTACCACCGACCAGACTTTCGTGGAGTACAAGCCCTATGTAGAGAAGCTCTACTCCGCTCAGCGGCAGATAGTGAACCAGTTCCTGAACGAGGCCAAGAAGCTGATCGCCGAGGGACGGGTGAAGGACGAGGGCGAAATCAAGCTTCTCAAGGCGTACAAGGGTCTGCCCAAGTACGGTCCGCTAATCAAATATCTCAGCGAACCCGGCATCAAGGTCATCCTTCAGGATGTACAGAGCAAGATTATCCGCGATGCCTTCACGGAGAAGGATATAGAGCAGCGCATAATCACCAACGACCTCTACTTTGTGATTGACGAGCAGCAGCGCAGCGTGGAGCTTACCGACAAGGGTAACGACGTGCTGGCCGACGCCGTGGGCGATCCTGAATTCTTCCTGATGCCCCGCCTGGGCGACGCAGTAGCCTTGATTGACCAGGACGCCAGCCTCGCCGCAGAAGAGAAGAAGGCCAAGAAGGACGAACTCTACGCCAACTATTCCCTCAAGGCGGAGCGCATGCACATTGTAAGTCAGCTGCTAAAGGCATACGCTATGTTTGAGAAGGACGTGGACTATGTGATAATCGACGGCAAGATCAAGATCGTAGATGAGCAGACCGGACGTATCATGGAGGGTCGCCGCTGGAGCGACGGTCTGCATCAGGCAGTGGAGGCCAAGGAGAGCGTAAAGGTAGAGGCGGCAACCCAGACCTTTGCCACCATTACGCTGCAGAATTACTTCCGTATGTACCACAAGCTGGCCGGTATGACCGGTACCGCAGAGACCGAGGCGGGTGAGTTCTGGGAGATTTACAAACTTGACGTTGTGGTAATCCCCACCAACAAGCCGGTGATCCGCAACGACCAGGACGACTTGATTTACCGCACCAAGAAGGATAAATACAACGCCGTCATCGCGATGATCGAAGATCTCATCGCTCAGGGCCGCCCGGTACTGGTCGGCACCACCAGCGTCGAGATTTCCGAGCTCCTCTCCCGAATGCTCAAGATGCGCGGCATCAAGCACCAGGTGCTCAATGCCAAGCAGCACGCCCGCGAGGCGGAGGTTGTCGCACACGCCGGCGAAAAGGGCACCGTTACCATCGCCACCAATATGGCGGGCCGTGGTACCGACATCAAGCTTACCGACGAGGTCAAGGCTGCCGGCGGCCTGGCCATCATAGGCACCGAGCGGCACGACAGCCGCCGTGTGGACCGTCAGCTGCGCGGCCGTGCCGGACGTCAGGGAGACCCGGGCAGCTCCATCTTCTTCATTTCGCTTGAAGACAATCTGATGCGTCTCTTCGGAGGTGAACGCATCGCCAAGGTTGTGGACAATATGGGTATGAAAGAGGGCGAATCGCTGCAGAGCAAGATGCTCTCCGGCAGCATAGAGCGTGCCCAGCGCAAGGTTGAGGAGAATAACTTCGGCATCCGCAAGAACCTCGTTGAATACGACGACGTGATGAACAGCCAGCGTGAGGTGGTTTACACCAAGCGCCGCAACGCCCTCACCGGCGAGCGCATCGACGTGGATGTCCTCAATATGGCCACAGACTATTGCGATATCCTGGTTGACAAGAACGACGGCCTGGATTATGAAAGTTTCAAGGAGTTATTGCTGAAGCAGCTGGGTGTGGATGTCAGCTTTGACGAACAATTCTACGACCACGCCCGCAAGAAAGATCTAGCAGACAAGCTTTGCGAAGACCTCGCCGCCACCCAGCAGAGGCGCAACGACACCCTGATTGCACAGGCCTGGCCGATAATCAACTACGTCTATGAGAAAAAGCGTATGTTCTACCAGAATATCGCCCTCCCCATAACCGACGGCCGCAAGGTGTTCAATGTGCTGGTTGACCTGCGCAAGGCTTATGAGACAAAGGGCAAGGAACTTGTCCGCAGCATATACAAGACGGTGACTCTGCGCGTTATAGATGAATATTGGAAGAACCATCTGCGCGATATGGACGACCTCAAGCAATCCGTGCAGAACGCCAGCTACGAGCAGAAAGACCCCAAGCTGATGTACAAGACAGAGAGCTTCTCGCTGTTCATCACCGCCCTGGAGGGCATCTACCGCGATGTGCTCTCTACCCTGCTGCGTATGCAGCTGCACCTGCGCGTAGAGCAGGCCCCTGAGGATGTCGCCACCGAGGCCCACGAGAAGCGTACCGACCTCAGCCGGATGCAGACCAGCCGTCCCGACCTGGTGACCAACAGCAGCGAGCCCAAGAGCAACGCCCCCATCCGCGTCGAGAAACGCGTCGGCCGCAACGACCCCTGCCCCTGCGGCAGCGGCAAGAAATACAAGAACTGCCACGGCCGCGCCGAGGCGTAAGGTTCACCTCAACAACAAAAACAGCCGCCTGAATTGGCGGTTTTTTTGTGCCTTGTCCGCTCGGTGCAGATGCCTGCGTGTCGCCACATTCGTCTTGGCGCTTTCGCGGGGCGAGAAAAATATGCGACAAATAATCTTGCAGAATCAAACATAGTTTATACCTTTGCATTGGAATCGTCAGCGGGAATTCGGTGAAGGGACGACAACCCTTTCAAGTAAACTTGATTCGAGCCCGTGAAAAGTCGCGGCCTGGGCGGCTTTTGTTTTATATGCATCCTAGATCCAGGGGAAG
>CAMKTW010000180.1 GCA_946415795.1 uncultured Bacteroidales bacterium | reverse complement strand
TTTCTATAAGAAGGACTTTACCCCTGCAGACGCCCGCCAGTCAATTGTGGGCGCCATAGCCATCAGCATGGATGAGCCTGAGTTTGAGGCTCAGACAAAGGTTCAGCTGGGCAGCAAGGTGGTGAACAAGGAGGGGCTCACGATGCAGAAGTTCGTGGGTGACTTTATCAGTCGCGAACTGGACAACTACCTGCATCAGCACAAGGATGTGGCCGACTTGATGCTGGCCAAGATCCTGGCCTCCGAGAAGGACCGCAAGGCTATCCAGGGGCTGCGCAAAGAGACCAAGGAGCGCCTTAAAAAGGCATCCCTGAACAACAAGAAGCTTTCCGACTGTAAGATACACTACAACGACAAGAATCAGGAGCGCGACAGCACGATGATCTTCATAACCGAGGGTGACAGCGCGAGCGGTTCAATAAAGAAGATCCGCGACACGAACACCCAGGCGGTGTTCAGCCTCAAGGGGAAGCCGCTCAACAGCCACAAGGCAACCAAGAAGGATGTCTATGAGAATGAAGAGCTCTCGCTGCTGCAGGCTGCGCTCAATATTGATGAAGATCTGGATAACCTCCGATACAACTATGTGGTGATTGCAACCGATGCCGATATGGACGGTATGCACATCCGCCTCCTGCTGCTCACCTTCTTCCTGAAGTTTTACCCGGAACTGATACGTCAGGGTCACCTTTACATCCTGCAGACTCCCCTCTTCAGGGTGGCGGACAAGACACACAACGTGTACTGCTACAACACGGCGGAGAAGGATGCCGCAACCGGCAAGATGAAGAACTCCACGGTGACCCGTTTCAAAGGTCTCGGTGAGATTTCCCCGGAGGAGTTCAAGGGGTTCATAGGGAAGGATATCCGTTTGGAGAAAGTGCATCTGGCGGGCGACGATCCTGTAGCCGACCTGCTGGAGTTCTATATGGGCGAAAACGACAATATCCGTCTGGATTTTATCCGCGACAACCTGCGGAGCGACATAGACAATGTGGAGGAGGCACAATAGGATATGAAACCGTCAACTGCAAAATATATACTTACCAGGATCCTGGGCTGGACGCCCGACCCCGCATTCCCTGCGGCAAAGAAAGCCCTGGTGCTGGGTGTGCCCCACACCAGCATCTGGGATTTTGTGATCTCTTTTCTCTACGCCCGCTCAAACGATGCGCCGATGCACATTCTGGCCAAGGAGAATTTCTTCTTCTGGCCCGTGGGGCCGGTCATCCGCAAGTGGGGGGCGATTCCGCTCAGAAAGACAGGTGCCGGCGGCGCCAGCGCCATAATGCAGATGGTGGAGGCTTTCAATAATTACGACACGATACTCATCGGCATCGCCCCGGAAGGCACCCGCAAACCTGTGAAGAGATGGAAAACGGGCTATCACATTATCGCCGCAAAGGCCGGGGTGCCGGTTTATGCCGGATACATCAACTGGAAGGAGAAGTATATAAGCTTTGGCGAGGTGTTCCCGCTTACCGACGATGTGAGGGAAGATACCCTGCGGCTGCAGCGGCACTACAAGTCACTTGGGGTAGCGGCAAAGCACCCGGAGAATTTCGTTTATGACGACGAGGCTTAGCGCCCGTCGTTTTTTGTCTGTCAAATTATTTATACCTTTGCGGTCCCTTCAGGTGAGGCGCTCTGTCGGGGATACTTTATAGTATCTCAGGAAAGTCCGGGCAGCACAGGGCGGCGCGCTGTGGAAAGCACAGATGGGCGTAAGCTTATGTCGCGCGTAACAGAAAACAACCGGCCCGCCTATGCGGACCAAGGGTGAAAATGTGGGGTAAGAGCCCACGGGGATGTGCGGCGACGCACTTCCGGTACGCGCCCGCGCGCTGCAAGGCCAAATATACCGGCACATAAGGGCTGCCCGCCCTTTGCCGGGGGGTAGGCTGCGTCAGATAAATGGCAGAGGGGGTGGTGTGCGGACCGCATCACCGGTCATCCGCCACCTCACAGAACCCGGCTTACAGCCTCACCTTTTACCATAAGAACACTCCTGAAAACGGGGTGTTCTTTTTTTTCGTATATTTCCCGGACTGTATCAGGTCTATTAGACCAAGAATTACGCAGTGTGAATGATTGGATACCACAGCGTAAATCACAAGAATAACATTCCTGCGGCGGGCGCTCAGACATAAATATTTGACAAATGCATCGTAGTCGGAATCTTCCCTGCTAAGAATCCTGGCCTCAAGTCCCTGGAGAGAAACGTGAAACGGGTAAACCCTTGTAATTGTGCCGTCGGGCAGCTCCCGGTACGGATTTCTTTCAAAACACCTCTTCATATCTTCAACTCTAAATCCGTCTTTGTGGGCAAAAGACACCGCAAGATAAGGATTCTCACGAAAAAACCATCATAAACTGGGCAAGGTCTACTGAAATGCATCGGACCTTGCCCGGCCTCTTTTTGTAAAATCCGTATAATCAGAGTGTTATTCTTATGTTGTGGGCAATATGCCCGACATTTCAGCAGACCTTGCCCACCATTCAGACTGGCGGGCACCGGAGGCATTACTCTCCGTCTTTACCGCACACGGAAGATGTACGTGATGGTGCCTTCCTGGGCTTCGGGGGCGGTGCGGGATACGTTGAAATGGGCGCCGAGGGCGGCCTTGCGGGCGCTTTCTCGCAGGGTCTTGTCGGAGATGGTGGTGCCCGGGGCGCCGGCCACGGCCGATATTACCTTACCCTCCTGGTTTACCAGAATCTTTACGACTATTTTGCCGCCGTCTCCTGATTCAAACACCGGCAGGGGGAGTGACCCCACCACGGTGCGTCCCTCCAGTTTGGCAGAGGGTTCGCTTTCAGGGTTGCCGACCCTGGTGTTGCCCTGGGAGTGACCGGCAGTAAGCGACTCGGAAACCTTCTCGGCCACCTGCTGTGCCAGGGTGTCTTTGTCTGTGTTATGGGCAGAACTGAACAGGGCCCGCTTGTTGATCTCTTTCTCGCGCGGCGGCTCGGGAACCTCTACATCCCCCTTATCTCCGACAGTGCTCTCCTGGCTCACGTTTGGCCGTTTGGCGACCGTCGGGGCTTCTGACCTCTGCACCAGTTTCACAGGCTGCTTTGGCTGGGGTATCTCGGTGCGGGGTTCCTTGCCGGCCTTCACCTCTATCTTCTGCGGTTCCAGTTCCGGCAGCTCTTCCGGCTCCATATCAATAAGGATTTCCGTGTCGCGGGGTCTGACCGTCGGGGAGATGGTCATAAGTGAACAGAATATGAACAGGAACAGGGTGAAGCCTATCGAGGACATCGTCCCGATAAACCTTGCTCTTGATTCATATCCGTAGTACATGGCGCCACGAACTAAACTGTTATTCCGGCGATGTCGCCATAATCACCTTGTAGTGGTTGTGCTTGGCGATGTTCATTACAGCTACGACCTCCTTGATGGGGACGGTCTCGTCGGCGTAGATGCTGAAGGTGGGGTCGTCCTCGCCGTCGAGAACATCTCGCAGCTCACCCTCGATCTCGTCGAATTTGACGGGGGTTGCGTCACCGTTTATATGGTATGTGCAACGGTTCTGCTGGGGGTAATGCTTGATGGAGACGGTCGCCATCGGCTTGGCCGATACCTGACCGGTGCTCTTGGGGAGCAGGAGCTTGAGGGCGTTGGGGTTGATGAGGGTGGACGTCACCAGGAAGAATA
>CAMKTW010000179.1 GCA_946415795.1 uncultured Bacteroidales bacterium | reverse complement strand
TGAATCTCAGGTATCAATGTCACCTCGGAGCCAGTTGCGATACCGGTATAAAGCGCTATGAAGCCGGCATCACGACCCATCACCTCCACAAAGAAGACCATATCGTGGCTGTGGGCGGTGTCACGTATCTTGTCGATTGCATCCATCGCAGTGTTGATGGCGGTGTCAAAGCCGATGGTGAAGTCTGTGCCGAAGATATCATTGTCTATCGTAGCCGGGATACCGACTACCGGATAGTCAAAGTCCTTGAAAATATCGTTTGCGCCGCGGAAACTGCCGTCGCCGCCAATCACCACAAGCGCGTCGATGCCAGCCTCTTTCAACCCGTCGATTGCCTTGCGGCGCACCTCGATATCCTTGAACTCAGGACAGCGGGAGGTGTGGAGGATCGTTCCTCCCAGATTAATAATCTTTGAAACCGACTTGGACTCCATCGGTACAAAATCACCCTCTATCAACCCCTGATAGCCGCGCATTATCCCAACGACCTCAAGTTTATAAAAAATGGCTGTACGTACCACGGCGCGCAGTGCGGCATTCATACCCGGCGCATCCCCGCCGGAGGTCAAGACACCGATCTTCTTTATTATTTTTTTCATAACGGATCTGTTATTTTCTAACGTACAAATTCAAACTCAAGCAATTTGCGCGGGCACGCAACATTGAGACGCATATACCCGAGCCCTTCCCGGCCAAACATCACGCCGCTGTTGAGTCCGAGGCGCAGCTTGTTCACAAAATAGTCTTCCAGCAGTTTCTGGTCTTCCAGGAGCAACTCATCCATCTGTTTGCCTGCCAGACAGGCAAGAAGGCGCCGGCAGTCGAGCCATAACAGGTAAGAAGCATCGGGACGGACCGGAACAATCAGCTGACGCCCCTGAGCGTCGGTAAAGCCAGCGCATTTGCGCTCTATGTAAAGTATATTCTGCTCGATATATGACACTACTGCATCGCGCCACTGGCGTCCGTGCCGGAAAGCGGCGATCGCCCCAAGCGACGACATTATGCCGGGGTCGTTGAACTCATTGGCGCCAAGCCAGCGGTAGAACGGTTCCCGTATCTCCGCATTAGGAATCAGGCAGTACGAACTTGCCAGACCGGGGATATTGAAAGTCTTGCTTGGGGCGGCGAAGGTGATGCTGCACTGCGCCGCAGTTTCGCTGACCGTAGCAAACGGGATGTGCCTGCCGCCCCACAGATACAGGTCACAGTGGATTTCGTCAGAAATCACAATCACGTTGCGCTTTGCGCAAAGCTCAGCCAGACGCTGCAAAGTCTCGCGGCTCCAGGCATAACCGCCCGGGTTGTGGGGGTTGCAGAGAATCATCAGCTTCACATCTGTTTCAGAAAGCAGCTGCTCCAGATTCTCAAAATCCATATCGCGGCCCTTGAGAGGATTACGCAGCACGGTCCGGCCATTCCCCTTCGGAACCAGAGTAAACGGATGATATACCGGCGATTGCACTATTATCTTATCGCCCGGCTTTGTAAAGAACTGCACCGCATAGGCGATTCCACGCACAATACCACCGACATACGTGTACCACTCCTTATTTACATCCCAGCCGTGCTCTGCCAGAATCCAGTCGTGGATTGAATCGAACAGCTCTGCCGGCTCGCTGCTGTAGCCATATACACCCTGTTCCAGCACTCCTTGCAGCGCGTCGGTGATACACTGGGGAGAACGGAACTCCATATCTGCCACCCAAAGCGGAGTTATGTCGTCCCGGCCGAAAATCCTGGACAAAGCGTCATACTTGTACGCGGAAGTACCGCGACGGTCAATTATCTCATCAAAATTGAATTCCATAAGAGTGTTTATTTAAGGAACGGCTGATATGCAGCCACTGCAAGCGCATCGCACCGTTCGTTCTCCGGATGGCCGGCGTGGCCCTTGATCCAGTTGAAGGTGACGTGATGCTTATTGTAAATATCTATGAACCTCTGCCAGAGGTCGGGATTAGCCTTTTTGGCGAACCCCTTTCTGACCCATTCCCATAGCCATCCCTTGGTTACTGCGTTCACCACATAAGAAGAATCGCTGAACACCTGGACATCTGCATTGTCCCATTTTATTGACTCCAGGCCGACAATGACGGCAAGGAGTTCCATCCGGTTGTTGGTGGTCAGCTCAAAACCCTCCGACATCTCCTTCTCATAATCTCCGCAGCGCAATATCACCCCATATCCGCCGGGGCCGGGATTGCCGGAGCAGGCTCCGTCGGTATAGAGGTATATGGTGGGTCTGTTCATTCCACTATTCCGGGAGATAGGTACGGTCGGGAGCGTTCTTGGTTTCGAAAACCTTTATCTCCAGAGGGTTAGCCGTAATCTCTGCGTACGTCTGGCGGTTTTTGCACACATCGATAGCCATACATATTGCAAACAACATGGAACGTGCGCTGGCCTGGTTCTTACCGGCGATGTCATAACCTGTGCCGTGATCGGGAGAGGTACGCACCACGGGCAAACCGGCGGTGAAGTTCACCCCGCAGTCAAAGGCCAGGGTCTTGAACGGAATCAGCCCCTGGTCGTGGTACATAGCAAGTACCGCGTCAAATTTGAGGTAGAAATCGGCCCCGAAGAAACCGTCAGCAGAATAGGGTCCGAAAGCAAGGATACCTTTCTCTTTGGCCTTCTCTATCGCGGGCATAATCACATCAATCTCTTCCCTGCCAAGAGTGCCGCCGTCCCCGGCGTGGGGATTGAGCCCCAGCAAAGCAATCTTTGGCTTTTCAATGCAGAAATCGCTCTTGAGCGACTGGTTCATCACCTCCAGTTTGGAGACAATCAGGTCGGTGGAGAGCACATCGGCCACCTTTGACAACTGTGTATGGTTGGTCGCCACCCCCACCTTAAGACGCTCGCTGCACATAAACATCAGCGTTTCGCTCCCAGGGAACTGGGCTGTAAAAAACTCGGTATGACCCGTAAACCCAAACCCTGCATCGGCCATAGCGTGCTTGTTTATAGGAGCTGTGACAATGGCGTCAATGTCGCCGCTCTTGAGGTCGGCGACAGCAGCCTTCAGCGATGCCAGGGCAGCAGCGGCTCCCTCTTTAGTCGCCTGACCGAATTCAATGTTATAATTGTCCGGGACGCAATTCACTATGTTTACACGCTTGGCCTTTGCGTCGCGGGCTGTCGTCACCACATTGGTATTGATCTGCTCAGCCTCCGGTATCAGTTTCTTGTTGTAGCCGAAAAACTTGGAGGAGCCATAGACCACCGGCACCATCATATCCATCATCCTGGGGTCACTTAGCGCCTTTATTATCACTTCGTATCCTGTTCCGTTGGAATCACCCTGGGTAATCCCTATCGTTATCATCTTAGACATAATTTCAATTCTGTATCAAGGCAAATATAGCTATATTTTTTAACTTTGGCTTCACTATGGGCGGCTATATATTGGACAGCGAAATCAAGTTTTTGCCGGGGGTGGGTCCCAAGCGGGCCCAGCTTCTGGAGAAAGAACTTGGCATCAGCACCTTCCGCGACCTGCTGTACACCTTCCCGTTCCGCTATGTTGACCGCAGCAAATTCTACGCTATCAAAGAGATAGATTCTGCCAGCGCCTATATCCAGCTGCGCGGCTCAATCAAAAGTGTATCTTTGGCCGGAGCGGGCAAGGCCACCCGCCTGATTGCGGTTCTTGGCGACGGCACGGGCTATATCGAACTGGTCTTTTTCAAAGGGATAAAGTGGATTCAGGATAAACTGCAGACCGGCCAGGAGTATGTTGTATTTGGCA
>CAMKTW010000178.1 GCA_946415795.1 uncultured Bacteroidales bacterium | reverse complement strand
CTCCGTATTCCTGTCACAGAGGGTCAAATCTACAGTCGAACCGCGTGTATGGCCCGATTTCTCCATTATGTACTCCAGTTCAAAAAGGCGGCTCTTGTCAACGTCTGGGTAGAAATAGCGCTTCATCAGTGTGTCTGGAACGTCAGCGGCCCAACGCACAAAGTGGTCTACTGCGCACTGAGGGCGGTAAGCGTCGTATATCTTGAGCCTGTAGCCAAGTTTCATTACATCGTCGCTCACAGCCTTGAGACTGTCCGCCGCCGGCCTTGTGAGCCAGGCTGTGGGTGCCAGATACCCGTCGATGCGTTCTCCCACAAAGTTGTACGTACTATAGTAACGTATCTCCAGGATGACATCCGGGACGACATCGGTGACGGGTACAAAGCCGCTGGAATCCTCAGGGAGGGTGACTTGCTGTTTGCAGGAGCTTATACTTAACAAGAAAAGTATTAAAGAGACAATACCGATAAAGATGGTTCTGTTGGTATCCATTTTTTCAATTCCGCAAGGTATTCGACAACGTATGTGGGCGGCATCCTTGTGTATTATGGCTCTATGCCGGATGTGTCCGTGTACGCCTTTTTATGATCCGGTCGCTAGAAATCTGTCTCTATGGGTGCGGCGGTGAAAGAATTTATTGTGGCTTTCGCATCCTTGAGAAAGAAAACGGCAGTGTTGCCGTCGTTCTCATTATACATAGAGCGGAGGCCGGGATTGGCGTCCAGCATCGCTTTCTTTATCTCCACGCGGGAATCTTCTACCAGCGTGGCGGTGATGCGGAGCCATTCACTGCCGTTATATGCGCAGATGGCAACCTTGGGATTAGCGGCAATCTGGTGGGCGACATTCTTAATGTGGCCGGTCTG
This sequence comes from uncultured Bacteroidales bacterium, assembly GCA_946415795.1. Lineage (GTDB taxonomy): Bacteria > Bacteroidota > Bacteroidia > Bacteroidales > UBA932 > Equibacterium. Next base: position 2,937 of record CAMKTW010000178.1, on the reverse strand, counting down.
GATATAGAGTTTGCCCTCAATTATCTCGGCTGTTCCGAAAGGGCGGACCTGCGGCTGGTCTCCATCTGCCGTGGCCAGGAAATAGTGCCCTGTCTGATGCAGGAAATCACGTACTCGTTGCATATTATCTGTATTAAGGGATTGATACTCCTCAGGTTTGACGATTTCCACCGGTTTGCCAGCCTCTTTCCAGGCCAGGATGCCCCCCAGCATATTGTATGTCTTGAAGCCGGCTTTGTCCAACTTGGCGGCGGCATTTGCGCTGCGCTTGCCGCTGCGGCAATAAACCATTACCGTGCGATCTTTGTTCAGCAGTGTCGCGGCTTTCTCCATAAAATCTTCTCCGCGCCAGTCAATATTTACAGCGCCGTGCAGATGTCCGGCGGAGTACTCTTCTTCAGTGCGCACGTCCACCAGTTGCAGGGTGTTGTCCTCCGAGAGCATCTTCTCAAACTCATCTGCCGTGAGGTCCCCGTATCCCTTGCAGCCAAACAGGCTCAAAAGAGAAATACAGCACATAATCAGGTGTTTCATAAGGTTAATGTTTTATTTGTTCAAAAATACTAAAAAAAGGTTTAGTCAGCCATCGACATCGCCGGAAAGCGCCGCGCGGCTTCTGCTCACAAGGATTACTCCGCAAACGATAGCTGCTGCTGCCAGCACTTTTTGCCAGGTAAGATGGTCCATACCTGTCCAGATGCTCACTGTCGTGGCGATGATGGGGGAGAGGTAGTTGTACATACTCACCAGTGTAGGGCGGATGTATTTCTGCCCGTATGGTATCAGGTAGTATGCCACGAATGTGGCGAATATTATCAGGTATCCTATCTCCCAGCGCACGGAGGTCGGTACGGCGGCGTAGTCCATCGTAAGGAGTTTTCTGGCGGAGAAGGGGAGGGCGTATATCAGTGAGAAGAGGAAGACCCACTTCATAAAGGTGACTACGCTGTATTTTGATACGAGGGGCCGGAATATGCCGAGGTACATTGAGAAGGTGATGCAGTTCAGAAGCAGCATCACCAGCCCCAGCGGGGTTGTGGCTGATGCGCCTCCTGCGTGGACTGAATGGAATATCAGGAACAATACTCCGGCGAGTGCGATGGCGACTCCTCCTGCTTTTTTGCCGGTGATGGGTTCGCGGACAAAGAAGTAGGCGGTTATCATTGTGAACACGGGGCCCAGTGTGCCAAGGATTGCGGAGTCGATGGCTGTGGCCATTGTGATTCCTATCAGGAATGTGACTTGTGTGAGGAAGAATCCCAGGAATGACGCGAGTGCTATGCGCCACATATCGCCTTTTTCTACGGGCTCTTTGGGCATAAAGAGTGACAGGATCCAGAATAATGCCGATGCTCCTATGGCTCTGAATGTGAACAGTACGACTGGATCTACCGCTCCGGAATTGGCGATGTCTTTGCACAGCACCACATTCAATCCGAATATGATGTATGCCGCCGCTATCGACAGGTGTCCTTTTAACTTGTCTGTTGCCATAATCCTTCCTTGCTGTCTACGAAGAAACTGGCGGCAAAGATACTGATTGTTTGTATTATCTTTGCATTGCAAACAGTTGTCGTTTTTTATGACTCTTACAGAAGCTATATATGCCCGTCACTCTGTGCGTAGGTACATTGACAGGCCGATAGAGGCAGAGAAGCTGGATATCCTCCGCAAGGCTGTGGAGGAGGCAAACGCCGCCGGCGGGCTAAATATTCAGCTGGTGGTGAATGAGCCGAAGGCTTTCAGCGGTATGTTTATCACTACTTACGGGCAGTTCTGCGGGGTGAAGAATTATTTTGTGATGGCGGCGCTCAGAGGGAAGGAGTGGGAAGAGAAGGTGGGTTACTATGGTGAGAAGCTGGTGCTTCTGGCGCAGACGCTGGGGCTGAATACCTGCTGGGCGGGGCTTACTTACAAGAAGGTGCCGTCTGCGTTCAATCTGAGGAAAGGGGATATCATACATTGTGAAATATCTCTCGGCTACGGTGAAAACCAGGGGCGGCAGCATCCCCTGAAGCCGGCTGAGAAGTTTTATGAGGCAGAGGGAGATGTGCCGGAGTGGTTCCGGTCGGGTTTGGAAGCTGCCTTAATGGCACCCACCGCCGTGAACCAGCAGAAGTTCAAGTTCATTCTTCACGAAGGAGGCAGGGTAGAGGTCAAGACCTTCTTTTCCCCATGGGGCTACACTCAGGTTGATCTCGGCATCGTAAAGTATCACTTTGAGATTGGGGCGGGGGAGGAGAATTTTGTGTGGGTGTGATTGTAATCACTGCGCTACAGGTGCAAGCACGAGTTGCATTTTTGCCTTTTGTTAATATTCGATATTATTAATCTGCGGATTCCTCGTCGCTTTTTTTAATGGTTGAGCACTGCGATGTGCTCCAGATGATGCTGGAGTGGGGTATGTGGTGCTCAGCCCGTTACCTGTTGGCGGATTAAGCACAATGAGAAGATGTAAACTGTTGTTTATCAGTGGTGCTGCTTAAGGGGGGTGTGCTCAACGGTTAAAAATGCCGGGTTAGGGACGGTCCTCCGGGCAAGGTCGTCTCAAAAGGGATGGATCTTGCCCAGTCTGAAAGCGTATCTGCCTGAGAGTTAATAGATTATTTATTAATGGCGGGCAAGGTGATCGGGTTCTTAGCAGACTTTGCCCGATTAGCGGGATTGTGCTCGGGCGCAAGGCGCCCTGCGCATTCCCTTAACCGCTCGCCGCGGGGGCCCTTGCAAAGGTCGGGCGATGGAAGCCACGCTGCAAACGGAATCTCTCACTCACAGGGATTTGCTCAGTCGCTACGCTCCTTCGCACATCCCTCCCCGCCTGCGGCGGGGCTATGCAAAACAGTCATAAATAATCAGCGCTCAAGCAAGCTTGGCGCTGATTTTTTCTTCCGATTTTGCGGTGAGTGAGGGATTCGAACCCCCGGTACGTTGCCGTAC
>CAMKTW010000177.1 GCA_946415795.1 uncultured Bacteroidales bacterium | reverse complement strand
GTGTGGTGGGTACAGTGCTGTACGTACGCCTGAAAGACCTCCCCCACAGCCTTAAGAATCTCACCCGGAAAACTATGGACGTAACCATAACAGTCCCTTCAATCAACAGGTTATACCTCTCCGGCAGCTCTTCTGCCACCAGCGAATACGAATGGGTCAGCCCTATGGAGCCTTTCGTCCTCAACGTGAGCGGCGCCAGCAAGACAGAGAAACTGCGCATCAGCGGCGCTGCCCTCAAGATTGAAGTTTCCGGTGCTTCAAACTGCAGCGTTATCGGCGACTTTGCATCCCTTGACGCTGAGATATCCGGTGCGAGTGCCACCACCTTCAGCGGTGATGCAGAAGATATCACACTCAAGTTATCCGGCACGTCAAAAGCCACCATCATCGGCACGGCGGACAACATAAATGCAGTCTGCACGGGATCCTCCTACCTGGAGGGCTCAACACTCAAGGTCAACGACGCAGTCATCAAATGCAAGGGGGCATCAAAGGCCATCATAGAGGCGCAAGAGTCACTTGACGTGGACCTTTCTGGTGCAAGCACCTGCCATTACCGCTCCAAGAACGATGCGCTCAAGGTGATACCCAACATCAGCCGGGCATCAAGTTTCAAGAAGATAAACTAACGGCTTTCCCGCTGGCGGACCGCCTCAAACATAAAGATCGCAGCCGCCACAGATACGTTCAAGGAGCCTATGGCACCTGCCATAGGTATTTTGGCCTGTATGTCACACAGGTCCAGCACCGAGGGTGATATGCCGCGGCCTTCGCTCCCCATTACGATTGCAGTGGGCTTCTTGAGATTGATGTCATAGATATAATCCGCCCCCTTCTCTGTAGCTGCAACCATCTGGAAGCCAGACTCAAGCATATAGTAGACGGGTATCTTGAGATTGGCTACCTTGGCCACCGGGATTCTCAGAAGCGCACCGGCACTGGATTTTACGGCATCGTCGTTGATGGCGGCGGTACCTTTTGCGGGAACTATTATACCGTCAAAGCCGGCGCACTCCGCAGTACGGGCGACTGCCCCCAGGTTACGGACGTCACTTACCCCGTCAAGAATTATGAACAGCGGCGCAGCCTTATGGTTGAGGGCATTCTCCACCATCTCCTCGAACGACACATAATCCACCTGCGAGATATATGCAACCACCCCCTGATGCGCTCCGTTGACCATAGAATTCAGTTTCTGGGCGGGCACCCAGCTGTAGGGGACCTCCTTCTCTTTCAGAAGGGCTGTAAGGGCGCGCGACTGCGGCCCTTCGAAACCTTGCCTGAGAAGCACTTTTTCAATTTTCTTCCCCGATGAGAGAGCCTCCATAACGGGGTGGATACCATAAATGTAATTGCTCATTACTGATCTAATTTTTCTGCCAGTGAAGCCCACTCTTCCATCTTGATGTCCAGCTCGCGCTTATGCTCAAGATAGTTGCGGGTAAGTTCCATTATGTCATCGCCTTCACCCGGAGAAGAGAGCTCTTTCTCTATTTCGGCCATCTTGCCTTCAATCTCTGCTATGGCCTTCTCCAGATTTGACAGGCGGTTCTTGAGCCGTGCCATCTCACGGCGGGTTTCACGGTCCATCTGCGAGGCGGATGCACGCTCGGGCCGGGTATGGACATTGCCGCCCTTGAGAGCCACGTCAGAAGGCTCTTCACCCCCAGATTTACGCACTTCTCCGCCGCTCTGCCGCCTGTCACCTGCGGCCGCAGCGGGAGCCTTCCGCTCCAGGGCGTCAAAACTCTCAATCTTCTTGCGGTGCAAGAAATCATCCACTCCGCCCAGATGTTCACGCACCCTGCCGTCGCCAAACTCGTATATCTTGCCTACCAGTCCGCTCAAAAAGTCACGGTCGTGGCTCACGACTATAAGGGTACCGTCGTATTTTGCAAGCGCCTGCTTCAACACATCCTTGCTGCGGATATCCATATGGTTGGTGGGCTCGTCAAGAGCCAGCAAGTTGTAGGGTTCAAGCATCAGCCTGGCCATACTCAAACGGGCTCGTTCGCCTCCGGAAAGCACCGCCACCTTCTTGTCTATGTCCTCTCCGCGGAAAAGGAATGCGCCCAGTATGTCGCGCAGGCGGAAGCGGACATCGCCGACCGCAATCTTGTCGAGAGTATCATACACAGTATCGTTACGGTCCAGGACATCCTCCTGGTTCTGGGCATAATAACCTATCTTGACGTTGTACCCCACCGTGGCCGAGCCTTTGACGGGGACAAGCGACCCCATCAGGGTCTTCATCATAGTGGTCTTGCCCTCACCGTTACGTCCCACAAACGCAACCTTCTCGCCCCGTTTTATCTCAATATTCGCCTCAGAGAGAATTATCTTCTGCGGGGCATCCGGATAGCTTATGGCTGCGTCGGTCACCTTGAAGGCGACGTCACCGCTGCGCGGGGCAGGCGGAAACTTCACGCAAAGGGCACTGTTGTCCTCTACCTCAAGCTCTATGCGGTCCATCCTCTCCAAAGCCTTGATACGGCTCTGGACCTGATTGCTCTTAGTTGGTTTGTAGCGGAACTGTTCTATGAACTTCTCCGTCTTCTCAATTGTGCGCTGCTGGTTCTCATAGGCGGCGCGCTGCTGCTCTATACGTTCTTTACGCAGCACCAGATATTTGCTGTAGGGCACCTTATAGTCGTGGATGCGCCCCAGCATAATCTCCACAGTCCGGTTTGTGGTATTGTCCAGGAACCGGCGGTCGTGGGATATGAGGACCATCGACCCGTTGAATGTCTGCAGGTACTCCTCCAGCCACTGGATGGACTCTATGTCAAGGTGGTTGGTAGGCTCGTCCAGCAGCAGGACATCGGGCTTGCGGAGCAAGATCTTGGCCAGCTCTATACGCATATTCCACCCCTGGCTGAAGGTCTCGGTGGCCCGCCCCAGTTCGTTGTCCCTGAAGCCAAGGCCGCGAAGGGTCTTTACCGCAGCCACCTCGGGCGATGCCCCGTCGGCCATTGCAAGGCGGTCGTTGAGGGTATTGAGCTCAACTATCAGTGCCGAATACTCTTTAGAGTCATAATCCTCGCGCGAAGCAAGCTCGGCAGAGATTTCATCCACACGGCGGTGCATCGCAAAAAAGTCATCGAACACGGTCATGGTCTCCTCCAGCACCGTGCGCCCCTTGTGATGCTGCATCACCTGCGGCAGATAGCCAATCTTGACCGATTGCGGAACCTCAACACGTCCGGAGGTGGGGTGCTGCTCCCCCACTATCAGTTTCAGCAGGGTCGATTTGCCCGCACCGTTGCGGCCGGTCAGCCCTATGCGGTCTTTATCACTGATATGCAAACTTATATCATTCAGCAGCGTAGTGCCGCCAAACGCCACGGTAAGATTTGTCAGGGAAATCATTGTCCTCTTTCTGCCGCCTCTTCTACCTCAGGCTGTGCCGGCTTGCAGACTGCGATGCTGATGATATAGAGCAACGTCAGAGGGATGGCAGCAATCAGCATCGAGAACGGGTCGGCCGGAGTGATGACGGCGGCCAGCACTGCAATTACGAGCACCGCATATTTCCACCCGCCCACAAGCGTCTCGCGGGAGAGCAGGCCGATGCTGGAGAGTACCGCCACGATTGTCGGGATCTCGAACACTATGCCAAACATCAGCACCGTGGAGCTGACCGTGGAGATATACGAGTTAAGGGAGATTGTGTTCACAACTTCCTCACTCACCTTGTAGCCGTCAAAGAAATTGACAATCAGCGGCAGTATTATACAATAGCCCACCGCGATACCCAGATAGAACAGGAACGATGCAAATATAAACGCCCTGCGGGTGGCACGCTTCTCGTGCCTGTA
>CAMKTW010000176.1 GCA_946415795.1 uncultured Bacteroidales bacterium | reverse complement strand
TGTCAGCTCTGAGATGATATTAGACAAGGTTACTTTAAAAGATAAAGTCCTGGTGCCCAAGGAGCGCCTGATGGAGGCCATCAGGAGCAGGAACATTGACTGCCTGGTGACCTTCGGCGCCGGGGACATAGACCGTTTTGTACCACAGATAGAGGAATATCTGAAAAATGTTTAGGAAGATACTGGTCATATCGTTATTTGTGCTTATCTGCATCTTGCTGAGCGGATACTTCTATTGCGCAAACCGCTGTGTTGCCGATTTGGAGACACCGCTGTCGGGTGAGGACATCAAGGTGATTATCACCAACCGCCAGGGCCAGAACTTCATATCAGAGAGCGAGATTGCAGAACGCATCATACCTGCGGTGGCCGGCAAGACAATCGATGGTTTGAACATCAACGCATTGGAAGAGTTCCTGTGCGGCAGCAGCGCAATATGCAAGGCGCAGGCCTACATACAGCATCCCTCTACCATTGTGCTGGAGGTAGAGCAACGGAATCCGGTAGTCCGGTTCCAGAACGAGGGCGGCGGATTCTACTGCGACAGCAGCGGATATATACTCCCGTTGCTGGGGCGCATTACCCTGGACCTCCCCATCGTGGGGGGAAAACTCCCTTTCAAGACGCCTAAAAAGTATGACGGCTATCCCGAATCGGGCCGCGAATGGCTCGCAAGCCTTATCCACTTTACCGAAGCCATCCGCAACAATCCCTACTGGAGTCGTGAGATAGAGCAGATCTGGGTGGAGAACAACGGCGATGTCGTGGTATATACCCGCAGTTGCAACGAAAAGTTTATCTTCGGCAGCCTGGACGATTCCGATGCCAAACTCACTAAGATGGCTGGATACTACCGCACTATCAAACCAAAAGGATCCGCTGAAGGGAAGCACTACACTACGGTTAACCTCAAATACAGAGATCAAATTATTTGCAAATAAATATGAACGATTTTTTAGTAGCAGTTGAATTGTGTACCTCCAAGGTTGCTATGGCGGTCGCAGAAGCGGGGTACAACGGTATCAGGGTGATCCACCACAAGGTCGTGCCGGTGTCCAAGGGGATGTCGCGCGGCGACGTCCAGAACACCCAGCGCATTGTGGAGGCCCTCTCCCACTGCAAGCGCGACATCGAGGCAGATTATGGAAAAACCATCGAGGACGTTATCCTGTGCGCCGGCAGCCAGAGTCTCCGCACCGTGGAGTACACCTTGCGCGCGAAGCGCAGCGGCAACAACCTTATCAGCCCGGATGAACTGCAGCAATGGCGCCAGCAGGCGTTCCGCGCCGAGACCATGGCGGGCGAAACCGTGCTGGACGCAATCCCCCAGTCTTATAACATCGACGACAGCATCGGCAATCCCCCTGACTCTGTAGAGGGTATGTCGGGCAAGTACATCGAAGTCCGCTATCGCCTGATCCTGGGCAAGTCAATAGCAGAGAGGAACAAGCACGATGTTGTGGAGAAATGCGGAATGAAGGTCGTGCGCACGGTGCTTTCTCCAATCGGCAGTGCAATTGCCACCCTCAACGAAAATGAGATGGAGAACGGCGTTGCAATGATTGACATCGGCGCCGGCACCACCGACGTGGTTGTGGTAAAAGACCGGATCGTGAGGGCGGTCGGGGTCATCCCGTTCGCCGGAAACACCATCACAAGCGACATCCGTTTCCACACCTGTCTCACAACAGATGTCGCCGAAATCATCAAGATGAAATACGGCAACTGCATAGACGAAGGCTTCACGGATAATAAAAAGCTTGTGATTCAAGGTGTTGGTGGCGGTGAAACTAAAGATGTCTCACTTGACTTCCTGCAGCAGATTGTGGAGGCCCGCGTCAGCGAGATCCTTGAGGCAGCCTACTACCTGATAGAGAAGTCCGGGTATATCAACAAGATTCCCACCGGGCTTGTCATCACCGGCGGTACCGCATATATGGAGCATATCAAGGAGCTCGCCCGCGCCATCACCGGGATGAGGGTCCGGCTGGCCAACTCACAGGGCAATATCTCAGAGGCCTCACAGCGGAGTTGCTTTGACACTACCGCGTGCTCTATAGTGGGGGCGCTGATTGACAGCTACAATAACAACAGTGAGATAGGGGAAGGACATACGGTTAAGCACATAGACGCCAAGCCGGCCAGGGATAACGATATGTTCCGCGAGCAGGACATCACCAAGATGACTCTCCGGGAAAAATTGCGCCGCGAAAAGGAGGAAAAGCGGCGCCTCAAACAGGAACAGGCCGCCCGCAAGGAGGCCGAGCGCAAGGCAAAACAGGCTGCAGAGGAAGAGGAAGACGAGGAGATTGAGGAGGAAGAGCCCGAGGCCGAGCCTCAGCACGAGCCCAGCAAGATAGAGAAGCGCTGGGGCGGTTTTATCAGAGATTTATTTGACACAGGAGGATCCAACTAGTTATGAAAAAGCAGTACGAATCGATCATCCCCGACGACTGGATCGAGAAGGGCAACATAATTAAGATAATAGGTGTAGGCGGCGGCGGCACCAATGCCGTAACCTATATGTACCAGCAGAAGATGGAGCACATCGACTATGTGGTGTGCAACACCGACTTCCAGCACCTGAGCGCCTGCCCCGTTCCGCAGAAGCTGCAGCTGGGCGGCGTGATTACCAAGGGGCTGGGCGCCGGCACCGACTATCTGGTCGGCAAGAAGGCTGCCACTGAATCGCTCGATGACATCGACAATATCCTCAGCGGCACCAACGAGATGGTGTTTGTTACCTGCGGTATGGGCGGCGGTACGGGCACCGGCGCGACACCTGTGATAGCGGAGGCGGCCAAGAGCAAAGGCCTGCTAACCGTGGCGGTGGTCACCATCCCCTTCCGTGACGAGGGTCCGGACGCAATGTACCGCGCCACCGAAGGCATCCGCGAACTTAGCCGCCACGTGGACTCCCTCATCATCATCGACAACCAGAAGCTGTACGATGTCTATCCCGACCTGAAATTCTTTGACGCCCTTGACCGCGCCAACGAAGTGCTTGCCACAGCTGTCAAGAGCATCACCGAGATTATCTCCTGCAGGGGCCTTATCAACGTTGACTTTGCAGACGTGAAGAGAATAATGAAGGACAGCGGTATGGCGTTTATGGGCATCGGCAGCGGAGAGGGTACGGAACGCGCCCGCATAGCCGTAGAAAGTGCCCTGACGTCTCCTCTGATGAGTAACTGCGACATCTCCAAGGCAAGCAAGGCGCTGGTGAACATCACCGCAAGCGAACTCCGCGTGGAGGAGAAACAGCAGATAATGGATTATGTAAACAACGCCACCGGCGGGGCAAGCAACTTCAAGTGCGGCGTAGTGCGCGACGACACCCTTGGCGGCAAGATATCCGTGACTATCGTGGCCACCGGATACGATATGACCGACCTGCCCCAGGTTGACCTGGACAGCGTAAACCGCGATAAAATAATCGTGGTAGACATAAATGACGAAGATTTGAGTTTCATACGTCACGGCCTGCCCATCAGCAGCGGAGATATGGTGTCGGTAACCAAGCGGGACCGCTACAACGGCAAACCCGCCCTGATTGTGGACAACACTGAAGATCTGCAGCAGAAAGAGAGCGAGACCGCCTTTGACCGCCGCGACCGGATGCTGCGCAAACAACGTCAGGAACAGATAATGCAGAACTTGGAAAAACAAGCTGAACAATAGTATGGCAACAGTTGGAATGGCCTGCGACCACGCAGGATATGAGCTTAAGGAATACATCAAGGGAATACTCACCCAGAAAGGATATCTGGTTACCGATTTCGGCACCCACTCTGATGCAAGTATGGACTATCCGGACACCGCACATCCACTGGCCGACGCG
>CAMKTW010000175.1 GCA_946415795.1 uncultured Bacteroidales bacterium | reverse complement strand
AAATCGTTTTGACATAATTATTCAGTTGATTTATTTGATATAATCCAAGAGTACGCGTTCCATTATTTTGTATCCTGCCAGGGTGGGGTGCACGCCGTCGTGGGAATTTTCGGGAGAGAGACCGCCATTGCCGTCGTTCATTTCTGTCCAGTAATCTACGTATGTCACTTTTTTCTCCTCGGCCATACGTTGTATCATAGTGCCCAGAGTCTTGACAATGCTGGCCTGGGGGCCAAGCTCCCGACGCCACGGGTAAGCTCCGGCCGGAATAGGGGAGCAGACCAGCGGAATGATACCGTTGGCCTGGGCAATCTCTACCATACCGGCGATGTTGCCCACGATGTTCTCCATAGAGATGCCGCCAATATTCTCTGCAAGGTCGTTGGTGCCGATAAGGATGGCGACATATTTGGGGTGGAGGGCCACCACGTCGGCACGGAAGCGGGCCAACGCGTCCACGGTCGTCTGACCGCTGATGCCGCGCCCTACAAAATTGTTGTCTGTGAAGAAGGCCTCGTCGGCGCGTGGCCAGGCGTCGGTGATGGAGTCACCGAAAAGAACCGCCACAGGAGCCTTGTCCACGGCCGTATTGGCCACAGCATACCGTTGATAGTTGGGGAAGTCGGTGTCGGAATGGCCGTTGGTCACAAAGTGCCGGCCGGCTATTGTCTTGCCCTCGCGCAAGAACCTGACCTGAAGGTCCCGCAAAGCCTCGTATCCGGCCGCGTTCAGGTGCAGATGGTCGCTCTCAGTGAATTGCCCTGCATTATTATCGTCGAAAGGCGGAATGGTGAACTGATCCAGATACGGGATGCCGGCCGCACGGCAGCAGAGCATCTGTTTGTCCACAAACAGGTTCATCCCGTTTTCGGGTCCGCGGTAGTTGATGTCGGTGCCGCTGCCGGGGGTGTTGAGGCATTTGGTAGAAGTCATAAACAGGATGCGGGCATCGGGGGCTTTTTCACGGATTCTCTTTATGGCGTAGTTGATGCCGCCGCACTGCGTTTCTAGCTTTGAAGCGTCATATCCGTCGAATGCGGTATAGTCCCAGGGGTCGCCAGAGAGGGTATTGGCCTGTGAAAAATCGTTAGTGGAGGCCCAAAGTACATAAGTGTCATATACCGGAGCTTCGGGGGCACAGGCCTGGTCTATCTGCCACTGGATGTGTTTTCCTTCGCTCTGCGTGCGATTTGAAAAACCGGCGCCGCCGACGCCGTATCTGGTGACTGTCGCCCCCAGTTGCTCTTCCCAATAATCGGTAGCCACGGCAGAGGCTCCGGTGACGGTGAAGGAGCCGCCGAACAGCGCAATAGAAGGTTTATGTGCGGTAACGCCGCAACCGGACAGGAGCGCGACTGCGGCAAAAAGAGCTAAAAGCCTGATATGTCTCATAGTAAAGATATTTTTCCCAAAAATAATCAAAAAATGGGTAACTTTGCCTTTATGAAAGATACAAAACGGCTGATTATTTATCTGGTGCTGGTGTTTGCCATAACCTGGGCCCTGGAGTTTTTTGTGGTTTATCCCATCAGCGAAAAGTATGGATACGGCAAGAATATCCTGGCACAGGGGATTGTGGCTGCTATGATGTTCGCTCCGGCGCTGTGCGTACTTCTGACACGGTGGTTCACGAAAGAGGGTTTCAAAAACTCGCGCCTAGCCGTCAATTTCAAGGGAGGCCGCTGGAAGCCGTACGTCGCAGCCTGGCTGCTGCCGCCGGTCCTTTGCGCGCTGGGCGCGGTGGCGTATTTCCTGATTTACCCCGGCCGGTTCGACGCTAACCATTCTTATATAATCCAGCAGAGTGCTGAAATGGGTGTGACTGTCACGCCTGAGCAGATGGAACAGAAAGTCATTATTGACATAATTGCCGCCGTGCTTATTGCGCCGCTGCTTAACGCGGTGACCTGCTTCGGCGAGGAGTGGGGCTGGCGGGGTTATATGATGCCCAAGTTGCGCAAGAGAATCAAATTCCTGCCGGCGGTGCTCCTCGGCGGCCTCATCTGGGGTCTCTGGCACGCTCCGCTGATAGCATTGGGTCATAACTATGGTATGGGATACTTTGGCGCTCCGTGGACAGGCATCGCAATGATGTGCCTGTTCTGCATAGCACTGGGCACTCTGTTCACCTGGTGGTGCGAACGCGCAGGCAGCGTATGGCCGGCGGTGATAGGCCACGGCGCGGTGAACGGTTTTGCCGGTGCCCCGATGTACTTCATAGCTGACAACAACCACGCCCTTCTGGGCCCGACCGCAGCAGGACTGATTGGGGGGTCTGCCCTCATCATAGCTGCAGTCGTTGTCATAATCTTGCAGTCGCGGCAATCTCGAAAAACCGCTGTCGCCGAATGACAGAAACGGCTGACATACCTGCTGTGGGACAGGCGGTCGTAGTAAAGCACACCGGCAGCCACTACCTGCTGTCGCGTCTTCCCGAGTGGAACCTTTTCCCCGCCGTGCTGCGCGGAAAAGTCCGCCTGAAGGGTTCTACAGCCACCAATCCGGTAGCGGTGGGAGACATAGTGGACTATGAGTATGCAGAGGGGATGAGTGCCATTGCCGCCATCCATCCGCGCAAGAACTACATCATCCGGCGCAGCGCCAATCTTTCGCGCGAAGCGCACATCATCGCAGCCAATGTCGATCAGGCGTACCTGATTGTGACAATGGCATTTCCCCAGACCAAGCTGGCCTTTGTGGACCGCTTCCTGACCACCTGCGAGGCCTATGGCGTGCCGGTGACCATAGTGATAAACAAGTGCGACCTCCACGACGACGCATTGACGCAGACGGCGGATTCGTTCCGTGATATCTATGCCGGTGCCGGATATGGGATAATGGAAGTTTCTGCTGTTACGGGTGAAAATGTCGGAGCGCTGCGCGAACGGCTTGCCGGCAAGGTGAGCCTGTTTTCCGGCGCCTCCGGTGTAGGCAAATCGTCGCTGATAAAGGCAATCGACCCCTCCCTTGAGATGATCCGCACCGCGGAGATTTCGTCGGCCCACCTGCAGGGGCGCCACACCACCACCTTCTACGAGATGTACCCCATCGCCAGCGGCGGCTTTGTGATTGACTCCCCCGGCATCCGCGGCTTCGGCCTGGTCGATTTCAAGAAAGAGGAGCTGAGCACCTATTTCCCCGAGATGCTGCGGGTAATGGACAACTGCCGGTTCAAACCCTGCACCCACACCCACGAGCCCGGCTGCGCCGTGAAGGCCGCCGTCGAAGAGGGCACCATCAGCCCAGACCGCTACTACTCCTACCTCGGAATGCTGGAGGAGGAGAACAAGTACAGGTAAGGTTTCTATTTTATGTCGTCAAGAATCAGCTCGTAGTCAATCTGTTTCTGTTCCATAGATGCGCGGAGCACCCGCACGCGGACTTTGTCGCCAAGGGTGAAGGTTTTGTGAGACAACCTCCCCACGATGCGGTATTTCTCCTCGTCAAAGCTGAAATAATCCTCCTTGATGGCCTTGAGCGAGACCATTCCCTCGACCTTGGTGGGCTCTATCTCTACATACATACCCCACTCTGTGACGCCGCTCACAGTGCCGTCGAACTCCTGGCCGATCTTGTCCTGCATAAATTCGGTGAGCTTGTATTTGATGCTGGCACGTTCGGCGTCGGTGGCAACCTGCTCGCGGGCCGATGAGTACTCGCACCATTGCTCGTAGGTAGCCTTGTCGGGCATCTTCTCCAGCTTCTGGCCAGTGTTGAACGCCTCCAGATATCGCGTCAGAAGGCGGTGAACCATCATATCCGGATACCGGCGGATGGGCGATGTGAAATGGGTATAATAAGGGAACGCCAGGCCGTAGTGCCCCACGTTGTCGGTGGAATAGCAGGCGCGGGCCA
>CAMKTW010000174.1 GCA_946415795.1 uncultured Bacteroidales bacterium | reverse complement strand
CCCAAGAACCGCGTCATCGGTATGGGCGGCCAGCTGGACAGCAGCCGTTTCACATACTACATCAGCCAGGCTCTCGGCGCAGCTGCAAGTGACGTCGGCGGTATGGTAATCGGCGGTCACGGCGACACCTCTATGATTCCCCTGATTGACCGCGCAACATACAAGGGTCTCAAGGTCAAGGAGCTGGTTTCCAAAGAAGTTGCAGACCAGATTGTGGCTGACACTATGGTGGGTGGCGCAACCCTCACCAAACTCCTGGGCACCAGTGCCTGGTACGCTCCCGGCGCAGCTGCAGCAACTATGGTCAAGGCTATGGTTCTGGACCAGAAGAAGGTATTCCCCTGCTGCGTAGCCCTGGACGGCGAATATGGCAAGAGCGATATCTGCATCGGCGTGCCCGCAGTAATCGGCCGTAATGGTGTTGAGAAGGTCATCGAACTCAAGCTCAATGCAGAAGAGAAAGCAGCTTTTGACAAGAGCGCGGAGGCTGTAAACAAGACCAACGGCGTCCTCAAAGAGATGGGTCTTGTAAAATAATCTTTAAATATTTTGACAAATAAATTATTCTTGATATTTTTGACAATCAAAGAATAATACGCGCTATGGAACTCAAAAAATCACCGAAAGCCGACCTCTCCAAAAGCTCAGCAATGTTTTTGGAAATCGGTCTTATCGCCGCCCTTGCAATCGTTCTGCTCGCTTTTGAGTGGAAAACCGGCAATGTCAAGAAAGCAGAACTTGCTGCCAATGACGTAATTGCCGCAGAGGAGGAGATTATCCCCATCACCGAGGAGGAGAACATTGTACGCCCCAAGATGCCTACAATCCCCATCCTTTCCGACGCCATCGATATCGTGGACGATGATATCAAGGTTGACGAAGAGATGTTCTCTTTTGAGGATAGTGAAGATCTCGGCGTCGATATGAACGACTATGGCTATGAAGTCGGCGAGGAATCGGTTGAAGATGAGGCTATCCCGTTCGCACTGGTAGAGCAGAAGCCTATGTTCCAGGGCGGAGATGCAAACGCATTCTCCAAATGGGTAAACCAGCATCTGGCATATCCTGACATCGCCAAAGAGAACGGTATCCAGGGTCGTGTCACCCTCCAGTTCACCGTCGGTACCGACGGTAAGGTCAGCGGAGTGAAAGTTCTCCGCGGCGTGGATCCTTCCCTCGACAAAGAGGCTGTGAGGGTCGTTTCGAGTTCGCCTAAATGGACTCCCGGAAAACAGCGTGACCGGCCGGTAAAAGTTACCTACACCTTCCCCGTGATTTTCCAGTTGAAATAGCATTTGTCAATATTTTTATAAAAGGTGGCCGGCAAAACCTGCCACCTTTTTTCTTGAAACTATATGGAAAAAACTGTCGAGACGGCTGTTGCCGCCTCCGTCATACGCGACAAGGATCAGATCCGGGTGAGCGAAGAGTATCTGGACGAACTTGTGTTCCTTGCCTCCACGGCCGATATTGAGGTGAAAAAGCGCTTTACCCAGCGGTTGGACCACCCATATTCCGGGACCTACTTTGGGAGCGGAAAACTGGCCGAGGTGAAGGAGTATGTACAGGAAAACTGCATCGATTACATTATTTTCGACGATGAGCTGAGCCCGACCCAGATGCGCAACATAGAGAAAGAGACCGGCTGCAGCGTGATAGACCGCACCGGCCTGATTCTGGACATTTTTGCGCAGAGGGCCCGCACCGCCTACGCCAAGACTCAGGTAGAACTGGCACAGTACCAGTATCTTCTGCCGCGCCTGACCGGTATGTGGACCCATCTGGAGAGGCAGAGGGGCGGTATAAATATGCGCGGTCCGGGTGAGAGCCAGCTTGAAACCGACCGGCGCATTGTGCTGGACCGTATATCCCGTCTGAAAGACCAGCTCAAGAAGATAGACCGGCAGATGGCGTCGCAGAGGGGCAACCGCGGGCAGCTGGTACGGATATCTCTGGTAGGTTATACAAACGTCGGCAAGAGCACGCTGATGAACCTGCTTGCAAAGAGCGACGTGTTTGCAGAGAATAAACTGTTCGCCACTCTGGACACGACAGTTCGCAAGGTAGTGCTGGAAAACGTCCCGTTCCTGCTGAGCGACACCGTAGGGTTTATCCGCAAACTCCCCACACAACTAATCGAGGCATTCAAGAGCACGCTGGACGAGGTGCGCGAGGCCGACATATTGATGCACGTGGTTGATATCTCGCATCCTAACTTTGAAGACCAGATTGCCGTTGTTTCCAAGACGCTGCGCGACATAGGGGCGGCAGACAAGCCGGTATATATGGTTTTCAACAAGATAGATGCCTACGAGCCGGAATCTTACGACGAGTTCTCGATAGACGAGAAGACCAGCCGGAATTATACTCTGGAGGAGATAAAGAACAGCTGGATGGCGCACGAGCACACTCCCTGCATATTCATAAGTGCCAAAGAGCGGATCGGCATAGACAAGTTGCGTTCCGACCTGTACAAGATGGTGGCCGAGATACACGCCGGGCGCTATCCCTTTGACAATTTTCTCTGGTAAAGTTTTACAGGAATTCCCTTATTAACTCAGTGGTTCGCTCCCTGCACTCCAGCAGGGAGTGATGGCAGCATTCAGGGAGCACCTCAAGACGCAAGGAGGGGATTTTTTTCACCATCTCTGCCCTGATTTCCGGGGTGACCAGAGTATCCGTCCCGCCGCAGACGGCCATTGCCGGCACTCCGGCAGATGCCAGGTATTCCGATGTATCCTCCCGGTTCATCATCCCCTTGAGGCTGGATATGATCCCCGCCGGATCGTGTGTCTCGCACATCTCGACCATCTCCCGGATGGTCTCGTCAAGACGGCGCAGATTGCCGGGATGGAACATCCTGGGTATTGATATATCAGCCAGCTGCATAAGGTGGCCCGTCTCTATAAGCTCCGTTTCCCGCAGGGCAAGGGCCTTGCGCTCTTCCCCCTCCGCAAAAGGGTGGGAGTTAAGCAATATCATCTTGTCAAAGCGTTCCGGGAACAACTCGCAGCACTTTATGGCCACAAATCCTCCGAGGGAATGGCCTATCACGGATGCTGTTTTCACCCCGCATACGTCAAGGACACCTTTTGCAACGGTAGCCATCAGGTCTATGGAGTTTACAGGTGCAGAGCAGGTGAGTCCGTGACCAGGCAAATCTATCCTTATTACACGAAAATCGCGGCTCAGGTCGTGGAACAGATCCTCCCAGACATACATTGTCTCAAGATAACCGTGAAGCAGCAATACCGTGCGCTCTCCGGCCTTGGAATCCTCGATATGTGTAGCGATATTAGAGGCTGTAGAGAAAAACTCAGTACTCATTTTTTCCTTTTGTAAGTGTAAAGGTATGAATAAATTGAATATATTTGCATTTTAATGGATTAGATTACTAATAATAACCAATACAATACTCTAATGACAGAACTAATTTCCAAAGTTCCTGAAGGACCGTTGGCCGAGAAATGGACCAACCACAAGGCTCATATCAGAGTTGTGAGCCCCGCCAACAAGAAGAAGATGGAAATCATCGTAATCGGCACAGGTCTTGCCGGAGCCAGCGCTGCCGCTACCCTCGGCGAACTTGGTTACAATGTAAAAATCTTCTGCATCAGTGATTCTCCCCGTCGCGCTCACTCTATCGCAGCGCAGGGTGGTATCAATGCGGCAAAGAACTACCAGAACGACAATGACTCGGTTTACCGTCTGTTCTACGACACCATCAAGGGTGGTGACTACCGCAGCCGTGAAGCCAACGTCTATCGTCTGGCAGAGGTCAGCAACAACATCATAGACCAGTGCGTGGCACAGGGTGTTCCTTTCGCCCGTGACTATGGTGGATTGCTCGACAACCG
>CAMKTW010000173.1 GCA_946415795.1 uncultured Bacteroidales bacterium | reverse complement strand
TGGAGAAACCGAGCAGAATAAGTGCGTTGAAAGCCTCGTCGCGGGCCGCGCTGCTGACGCCGAAAGCCGCCGCCGGCCGTCCTTCACCCTTGACCACCTTATCCTTGAGCTCAAGTATGATGCGCTCCGCCGTTTTGGTGCCGATCCCCTTTATGGCCTTGATTTTGGCGACATTCCCCCCTATTATCGCCTCCCGCAAGCCGTCGCTGCTCATTGAGCTGAGCATCATCCTGGCGGTGCCGGGGCCGACGCCGCTGACCGAGATGAGCAGGGTGAAAAGCGCCCGTTCGTCCCTGTCTGCAAAGCCGTAGAGAGCTTCGTCGTCTTCACGGAGAAGGTGATACAGATAAAGTTTTACATTGCCGCCCGCCGCGTTTTCTATCTCTGAGAAGGTCCCCAGAGAGATTAGGATTTTGTAACCTATGCCACCTGCCTCCACGATTGCCTCGGCAGGATTCAGTTCAGTGAGCTTCCCGTATATATATTCGTACATATAATTGACAAAAATGATTACTTTTGCAGTTTGTAAAGTTACGAAAATAAGTTGGATAAATGTATTCGACGTCACAAATAAGGGATAATTTCGACTTTGCTTCGCGCACCGTTGCGGGCAAGCCGCTGGTCTATTTTGACAATGCGGCTACCAGTCAGCGTCCCCGCTGCGTCCTTGACTTGCAGGACGGGCTCTGCCGGCGGCACAATGCAAATA
The DNA here is from genome assembly GCA_946415795.1 of uncultured Bacteroidales bacterium. Lineage (GTDB taxonomy): Bacteria > Bacteroidota > Bacteroidia > Bacteroidales > UBA932 > Equibacterium. Next base: position 3,148 of record CAMKTW010000173.1, on the reverse strand, counting down.
TCCATCGTGCAGTCCATACATTAAGTTACGAAGCCACAGACTTTTACGAGAAAGGGCGAGTGGCTGCGCAAAAATTCATAAACGCAGCCTCGCCAGATGAGATAGTACTGACGTCCGGCGCTACCGCCGCCGTCAATCTGGTGGCACAATGCCTGGCGCGCGGCGGTTTTATCGGCCGGGGCGACGGAATCCTCATAACAGAGGCTGAGCATCACTCCAATCTGGTTCCGTGGCAGATGGTCTGCGGGCAGGTCGGGGCGCATCTGGAGGTGGTTCCGGTGCGTGCCGGCAAAGGTACCGCCAACGATGGCGCCGTGGATATGGATGCATATCAGGCCGCCCTGCGCCGGGGAGTGAAAATGGTGGCGATTACCCACGTCTCCAATATCCTCGGGGTGGTGAATCCGGTGAGGGAGATGATCAGGGAGGCGCACGCGCTGGACATTCCGGTGCTTTTGGACGGAGCGCAGGGCATCGTGCACCGCCGTGTTGACGTGCAGGAGATGGACTGTGACTTTTACGCATTTTCCGGGCACAAGATATACGCCCCCACCGGCATCGGTGTCCTTTACGGAAAGAGGCAGTGGCTGGAAAAGCTCCCTCCGTTTATGGGCGGAGGCGATATGGTGGAGAAGGTGACATTTGAGAAGACTACATATGCAGACATCCCGTTGAAATTTGAGGCGGGAACCTCCAATTTCGTAGGTGGGGCGTGTCTGGCGCCGGCGCTGGAATTTGCTGCGTCACTTGCTTCGGACGGGCAGGTCCGCCTGCACGAGCAAGCCCTTATGGAGGCGATGGACAGAGCGCTGGAGTCGGTGGACGGGTTGTTCCTGGCTGCCGGTGAGGCCGCCGACCGCATCCCGCTTTATTCCTTCACCATCGAGGGGGTGCATCCGCTGGATGCCGCCACGCTTATGGACAAGATGGGGGTGGCGCTGCGCAGCGGGCATATGTGCGCGGAACCGATAGTTGACCGGATAGCGGGCGGCAGTATGCTGCGCGCCTCGCTGATGCCCTACAATACGGTTGAGGAGGTTGAGGTTTTTGCCGGGGCGTTGCAGAAGGTTGTTAAAATGTTGCGGAAATGAAGAGCATAGACGATATACAGCGTGAGATTATTAAAGAATTCGCCGTTTACGACGAATGGCTTGACAAGTACGAGTACCTGATAGACCTCGGACGCGACCTGCCGCTTATTAAAGAGAGCGACAAAACCGACGCCAACCTTATCGAAGGTTGCCAGTCGCGGGTATGGCTCACCTGCACCAGGGATGAAGAAGGCTGCCTGCATTTTGCCGCCGACAGTGACGCCATCATCACAAAGGGCCTGATCTCGCTGCTTATCAGGGTGTTTGACGGTCGCTCCAGTGAAGAGATTCTCAATGCCGGGCTTTTCTTCATAGATTCCATCGGTCTTAAAGAGAACCTCTCGCCCACCCGCGCGGGCGGCCTGGCGGCGATGATAAAGCGTATCCGCGCCTTTGCGGAGGAATTCAGGGAGGGTTGAAGTATGGCAAAGACTGCGCTTGAAGCGAACATAGTGATGGCCCTCAGGCAGGTTTACGACCCGGAGATACCGGTGAACGTATATGACCTGGGGCTCATATACGAGATAAATGTTGACGAAGGGCATCAGGTCAACATAAAGATGACCCTCACCGCCCCCAACTGCCCCATCGCGGACGTTGTGGTGGAGAGCGTGGCGGAGGCGGTGCGCGACGTGCCGGGCGTGGTGGACGTGGCTATCGAGCTGGTGTTTGAGCCGGAGTGGAACAAGGATATGATGAGCGAAGAGGCCCGCATAGAACTGGGATTGGAATGATAGTGCTTTTACTGGGGTCCAATCTTGGTGACCGCGAGGCGTATTTGAATGCCGCCTGCGGTATGCTGGAAGACGCTCTCGGGGTCTCCCTGAGGCGGACAGAGGTGATGGAGACAGAGGCGGTGGGCTTTGACGGCCCTGCGTTTTTGAATTTGACGGTGGCTTTCACGGCCCCGGACGGACTGACGCCGTTGCGGCTGCTGGAGGTTTGCCAGTCGGTCGAGGTGATGCTGGGCCGCCCGCGCCACGAAGCCGCTTTTGATGCCGACGGACGGCGGATATACAGCTCCCGGACCGTTGACATAGATATTTTGAAATACGACGATGTGGAGTGCGCCACAGAACGTTTGACACTGCCCCACCCGCAGATTTACAGCCGCCCGTTTACCGCGGAGCTGCTCTCAGAGCTGAGCCTGCCAGGGGAGATACAGGATAAAGCAAGACATACGGATAGTAAGTAATAATTATAACTCGATACAATAATGACACAAGAAGAGGTTTTCCGCAATTTGACAGCGCATTGCAAAGAGTATGGTTTCATATTCCAGTCAAGCGAAATTTACGACGGCCTGGCAGCCGTTTACGACTACGGCCAGCTGGGCGTTGAGCTCAAGAACAATATCAAGACCTACTGGTGGGATGCCATGGTCCGCCTGCACGACAATATCGTGGGCATCGACAGCGCCATTTTTATGCACCCCAAGATCTGGGAGGCCAGCGGCCACGTGGCAGCTTTCAACGACCCCCTGATAGACAATAAGGACTCCAAGAAGCGCTACCGCGCCGATGTCCTCATTGAAGATTATCTGGCCAAGCTCGAGGAGAAGATGAACAAGGAGGTTGAGAAAGGCCGCCGCAAATTCGGTGATGCCTTTGACGAGGCGCAGTTCCGCGCCACCAACCCCAACGTGCTCCGCAGCAAGGCAAAGTGGGACGAGGTCCACACACGGATGGTGAAGGCTCTGGACGCCAACGACCTGAACGAGATGCGCCAGATTATCATAGACTGCGACATAGTATGCCCCATCTCCGGTACCAAGAACTGGACAGAGGTGCGCAAGTTCAACCTGATGTTCTCAACCCAGCTGGGTAATGTGGACGGCGGCGTGGGGACCATCTATCTCCGTCCCGAGACGGCGCAGGGCATCTTTGTCAATTTCCTCAACGTTCAGAAGACCGGGCGTATGAAAGTTCCTTTCGGCATCGCTCAGATAGGCAAGGCTTTCCGCAACGAGATAGTTGCCCGCCAGTTCATCTTCCGTATGCGCGAGTTCGAGCAGATGGAGATGCAGTTCTTCGTGAAGCCCGGCACAGAGCTGGAGT
>CAMKTW010000172.1 GCA_946415795.1 uncultured Bacteroidales bacterium | reverse complement strand
TTGCCAGTGGTGCGGATTTAAGGCTTTGAATCCGCTCTATACCATTGTCGATATGTGCGACGGTTCAAAGTCTTATCCTGACACTAAAGTCAACCTTGGACTTTTTGCCGTCTGGCTTGCGAGGGGAGACGGATTTAAGATCGGTTATGGGATGAGTTCCTACGATTATAAAGAAGGCGAGGTTGTTTGTTTTGCCCCAGGTCAAGTAGCACAGATTGACATCATCGACCGCGCTGCCGACAGCTCTATTGGATTGGTGTTTCATCACGAGTTGATGCTGGGCTCACATCTTGCCGGCAAAATTTCCCAATACTCTTTCTTCTCTTATAAGCATAATGAGTCGCTGAGTCTGAGTCCGGTTGAAGAAATCCAGTATTTGAGTATCCTCAATGCCATTGGAGCACGTTCATCAGACTCTGTCTCTTCTCACCATCGGCTTGAAATATGCGCCCTCCTGGAATCCTTGCTGGATTTATGCCAGCAAAGCTATGAACGGCACAATAGCAGAAGTAAAGAGAACGACGACTTGCTGTCTCGTTTTGAATTAATCCTCCATACGTATTTCAAAGAAGGCCGGGCAGAGAGGGAAGGGTTCCCGACGGTGGCTTACCTTTCAGATAGTCTGAATCTATCTCCGGGGTACTTCGGCACCCTGATTAAAAAAGAAACTGGTCTGACAGTACGCCAGTTCATAAAATATAATATCATTGCCATCGCAAAACATCAGTTGCTTGGCACTACTCTGTCTGTGGCCGAAATCGCGCACAAGGTGGGCTTTGAATACCCTCAGCATTTCTCTCGCCTGTTTAAACGGACTGTAGGTACTTATCCCAACGCTTACCGCAAAAAGTTCACCTGATTTGTTTGTAGGACATAATTCATTAAATATGAAGAAAATACTATTCGCATTAATAATCCTGACGACTATGACAAGTTGCAAGAACCATAACAGCACAAAAGCTTGTAATCCAGAGCAAGCCACGGTCTATCTGACCCGGGAGATTTCCCCCGAATCTCTGGTAAGGATCTACAAAGCCCTGGGCGTTCCGGCCAAAGGCCGGGTAGCCATCAAGATGAGCACCGGAGAGGGCAGCAACCCCAACTATCTTAAACCCGAACTTGTCAAAGACCTGTTCTTCGAGGTGGACGGCACCCTGGTGGAGTGCAACACCGCCTACAGCAGCGGTCCTGACGACCTGAAGGATGACCGTAACACATCGGCCAACCACTGGGATGTAATACGGCGGCACGGCTTTACGGATCTCTTCCCCGTGGACATTATGGACGAATACGACGAGATCCGCATCCCGGCCAAAGACCAGACTCACATCAAGTTCGACATCGTGGGCGGGCATATGGCCAACTACGACTTTATGATTGCCCTCAACCACTTCAAGGGTCACCCGATGGGTGGCTACGGCGGTGCGCTCAAGAACCTCTCCATAGGCTGTGCCAGCCAGAACGGCAAGGCGTACATCCACTCTGCCGGCAAGATGGAGAAACTTGATATGGAACTGCTCTGGACAGAGGAATACATCGGCGACCAGGATGGATTTCTCGAATCGATGGCTGCGGCAGCCCAGTCTGTGGTTGACTACTTCCAAAAGCAGGAGGGCATCATCTACATCAGCGTGATGAACAATATGTCGATAGACTGCGACTGTGTGGATCACCCGGAGCCCGTAAAACTGGAAGATTACGGCATTCTGGCATCGACCGACCCCGTGGCTCTCGACCAGGCCTGTGTTGACATCATCAACAACCAGCAGGTGACCGCCACCAACGACCCTACTGACCTGCTCAGCCGCATAAACCAGCAGCACGGGGTACATACCATCGAGCACGCAGAGGCCATCGGCCTGGGTACCCGGAAGTACAGGCTGATCAGTATCGACAAGTAATCAAAGTTATGAAAGTACTACTCATAAACGGAAGTCCGCGCCGCGAGGGCAACACTTCAATTGCATTGGCAGAAATAGCCGGACAACTGGAGAAGAACGGAATAGACAGTGAGACCGTATGGATTGGCAACAAACCGGTCCGCGGTTGCATCGCCTGCAACCGGTGCAGGGAGAATCCCGGCAGATGCGTATTCGACGATGACGTCTGCAACAGCATCAGCGCCAAGTTCACCGGGTGTGACGCATTGATTGTGGGCTCTCCCGTATATTGGGGACAGCCCAATGGCGCTTTGCTTTCCATCATCCAGCGTGCCTTCTACTCCAACGGGGCAAGCATTGCCGGCAAACCTGCCGCTGCAGTCGCCGTCTGCAGAAGAGGCGGTGCCACGGCATCGTTTGAAACCCTGAATATGCCCTTCCAGATGATGAATATGCCCGTTGTCACCTCTCAGTATTGGAATATCGTTTATGGCCGTGAACCCGGTCAGGCGGCATTAGACAGCGAGGGTATGCAGACTATGCGGGCACTGGCCAACAATTTGGCCTGGCTGCTGAAAGCCACCGGCGGCAAGCCGGCACCGGGTCGCGCCGGCGAAGACTGGGAGCCGATGCACTTCATCAGGTAAATCAGTATCTCTTACCGCCTGGCAGGCGCAAGAATCGCTCATAATGAGCATCAAGACATTCCTCCGGCTTCTGCCGCTTGTGCTGACGGTTTCCTGTTCCGATGCCCCCAAGCCGGTCATTTTTGACACGGACTGGTGGACCGACGTCGATGACGCCTGCGCCTTGCGGCTCCTTCTGCAGCAAGAGCGGGAGGGGAAGGTCGATTTGCTCGGAGTCTGCCTGTCGGCCGTCTGCGGGAGCAGCGTGCCGTCCCTCTCTTCTTTCCTTGAATACGAGGGTGCAGGGTCGGTGCGCATTGGCGCGGACAAGGAAGCAACTGACTATCCCGGCGTGTCCTCCTGGCATAATGCCATCACAGACGGTCACACACAGAGTAGCTCATCATCACTGGACAATGTCCAGGACTGCGTGGAATTCTACCGCGAACTGCTCTCAAAGTCAAAGAAGAAGGTCGATATAATCGCCGTGGGTTTCCCGAATGCGATTTCCCGCCTGCTTGACAGCGGCCCGGACAAGTACTCCAGACTTACCGGCAGAGAACTGGTCAAGAAAAAAGTCGGTCACCTGTGGCTGATGGCCGGAAAATATCCCGAGGGAGAAGAGCACAACTTCATCCTTACCCAAAGAAGCCGTCTCGCCGGCGAAAACATCTGCTCGCACTGGCCCACGCCAGTTACATTTCTCGGCTGGGAGGTGGGGATTAACGTGCTGGTGGGCGGATCACTGCCCGAGGACGACTTGCTCCACAAGGTACTCGTCGCACACTGCAGCTCGGGCGGCAGGTGCGCCTGGGATCCGATGACCGCGTGGATGGCCTGCCTCGGGAGCCCGGAAAAGGCCGGCTTCGAAACGGTGAGAGGCTTCGTCAGCATTGACCCCTCCACCGGTAAAAACTCGTTCAGGGCAGATGATCAAGGACCTCACAGATATGTCGTTATGACACACGAGCCGGCCTGGTACGCCTCCGCCATTGAGCCCTTGCTTCAGAAATAGCCCGTCCGGCCCCATTTTGCTCGCCCCTTTCGGGCAAGGTCTTCTCAAATGCCTGACACCTTGCCCAGCCGCAAAACGTATATCTCTGGGTTTCTGCTTGTTACGAAAAGACCTCGGGCAAGGTCCCTCTCTTTTCAGCAGACCTTGCCCGCCAAAGACCACCAAAAATGCTATCTTTGAGAATCGGACAAATCGATATTTGAATGAGCAGACTGTTTGTCATACTGCTGGCCTTCGTGCTTTCACAGCAAATAGTGACGGCCCAGGACTTATTCAACCCTGTTGAAGGGTGCCTGAACGTAGTTGATTTCACCGCTGGGAAAGGTTTTGGAGAGTCTGGGAGCAACATCATCTCTGCCCAGTATCTTCACGAACGGTTTATCAATGAGCG
>CAMKTW010000171.1 GCA_946415795.1 uncultured Bacteroidales bacterium | reverse complement strand
CCAACTTCCTCACCACCAAGGAGCGTGCGGCAAAGGCAATCGACCAGATTCTGGCCGATATGGTGGACAGGTGCGACTATTTCAACGCAGTGGGCAGGCACCACGAGGCCAACCGCCTCCGCCAGCGGGTGGAATATGACGTTGAGATGATTAAGGAGATAGGCTACTGCTCCGGCATAGAGAACTATTCGCGGTATTTTGACGGCCGCAAAGCCGGTCAGCGACCCTTCTGCCTGATAGATTATTTCCAGGATGATTTCCTGACATTCATCGACGAAAGCCACGTGACAATACCTCAGATCAGGGCGATGTACGGTGGAGACAGGAGCCGTAAGGAGACGCTTGTGGAGTATGGTTTCCGGCTTCCGGCAGCAGCCGACAACCGTCCCCTGAAGTTTGATGAGTTTTACGGCCTGATAGGGCAGAGGCTCTATGTGAGCGCCACTCCCGGTGACTGGGAACTTGAAGAGTGCGGAGGCGTTATAGTAGAACAGGTGGTGCGTCCAACAGGCTTGCTTGACCCCCCGATTGAGGTACGCCCCTCCAAGAACCAGATTGACGATCTGATGGAGGAGATCCAGATCCGTGCGGAGCACGACGAGCGGGTGCTTGTAACGACCCTAACAAAACGGATGGCGGAGGAGTTGGAGAAGTATCTTACAAGGATGGAGATACGCTGTCGTTATATCCACTCCGACGTGGATACTCTGGAGAGGGTAGAGATCATCGAGGATTTCAAGACGGGGCGGTTTGACGTCCTGGTGGGGGTGAATCTGCTCCGCGAAGGGCTGGACATCCCGTCGGTTTCGCTCGTCGCAATCCTGGATGCCGATAAGGAGGGCTTCCTGAGAAGTGACCGTGCGCTCACCCAGACTGCCGGCCGTGCGGCACGCAACATAAACGGAAAGGTCATTTTCTATGCCGATACCGTCACAGGGTCTATGCAGGCTACGATAGATGAGACAAACCGCCGCCGCGCAAAGCAGCAGGCTTACAATAAAGAACACAACATCGTGCCGCACCAGGTCGGCAGCCGGGACCGGAGCTATCTGGCGCGTGAGATTGATTATAACGAGGAACAGCAAAAGAGGGCAGCATTTTTGCAGCAGGATCCCATTGTCGCACATATGGACAAGAGCGGTCTCGAGAAGATGATAGCTGCTGCAAAAGCCTCTATGGAGGCCGCCGCCGCCGAGCTTGACTTTATCAACGCCGCCCGCTTCCGCGACGAGATGAACGCCCTTAAAGAAGTGTTGTCAAAGAGATGATTTCTGAGGACATAGCTAAAATCTGCGCCGGTTTCCCAGATGTGCAGCAGGCTGCGATCGCGCAGGCTTACAGCCTTGCGGAAGAGGTCCTGCACGGACTGCTGCGCAGCAACAATCATCCCTTCATAGAACACGCAATCGGGGTGGCAGATATCGTGTCCAATGAAATCGGGCTCGATTCAGACAGTGTGGCTGCTGTATTCCTGCACGAAGCCAGCCGGGTGGATCCAAGTGTGCTGGAGCGCTATCGCGGTGGAGAAACTGCCCTTGCACTGACGGCCGGACTAAACAAGATATCCCAGATCAAGCCTCACGACACAATGCTGGAGGCCGACCGCTACAGAAAGCTTATCGCCAGTTATTCCTCCGACCCGAGGGTATTCATCATCAAGCTTGCAGACCGGTTGGAGATAATGCGTTCGCTTACGATATTTCCAAAGTCCGACCAGGCCCGCAAGAATGCCGAAACAATGCTCCTGTACATACCTCTGGCACATCAGTCCGGGTTGTACAACATAAAGAGCGAACTGGAGGATCTCTGGCTCAAATATGCCAACCCGGAGGAGTGGCGCATGATATCCAATTACCTGAGGACCACTGAGCGGGATCGCAAAAAACTTGTCGAGAGCTTTATCCGGCCTCTGGAAGCCTCCATATCGGCAAAAGGTATCAGATATCACCTCAAGTCGCGGACCAAGAGCGCCTATTCCATCTGGAAAAAGATGCAGGCTCAGAACATCTCCATCAGCGAGGTGTACGATGTCTTTGCAATCCGCTTTATAGTGGATGTCCCTCCAGAGCAGGAGATAAGTACCTGCTGGGAGGTGTTCGCTACTGTCACGGAGAAATATCCGCAGGACGAACGCCGTCTGCGCCAGTGGCTGGAACGCCCCAAGCCTAACGGATACCAGTCGCTCCACTGCACGGTGAATGTGGCGGGGCAGTGGGTGGAGGTTCAGATCCGCTCGGAACGTATGGATTATGAGGCTGAGCTTGGCGGCGCCGCACACTGGTCATACAAAGGTGTCAAGCGTGACGAAGTAATAGGCGAGTGGCTGCAGAACGTCCGCCGGATGATGGAGAGTCCGGACCACACCCCATATCTGGATGCAGAGCAGAACCTTCTGAATCAGGATGTGTTCGTCTTTACCCCCAACGGGGAGCTCAGGCAGCTTAAGGCGGGCAGTTCTGTGCTGGATTTTGCATTTGAAATCCACTCCAACGTGGGCTTGAAGTGTACGGGCGCCCGCGTAAACGGTAAGATGGTCTCTATACGGGAGCCGCTCAAGACCGGTGATACGGTGGAGATAATCACCTCCAAGAACCAGAAGCCGTCTGAGGACTGGCTTAACTATGTGGTTACCAGCAAGGCCCGCAATAAAATCAAGCAGAAGCTCAAAGAGCGCGAAAACGCCCTGGCCAAGGAGGGAAAGGAGATTCTTGACCGCCGCCTGAAGAACTGGAAACTGGTGCTCCGGGATGACCAGCTTACAGCCCTTATAAAGAAATACAAATTCAAGACTGCCAACGAATTGTTTGGCGCCATAGGGGAAGAGAAGATAGATGTGGCGGAGATAAAGAGCGCGATATTGCAGCAGGCGGAGGAGGAGAGTGCAGTACCGGAGCGCACGGTGACCCAGGTCAGGCGCGACAGTGGCCTCGATTATCTGGAGATTGGCGGCAACGGTTCGCTGAGCGGGGTGGAGTATAAACTTGCCAAGTGCTGCAACCCAGTTTATGGCGACGATGTGTTTGGTTTTGTCACCATCAACGAAGGGATAAAGATACATCGCCTTTCCTGTCCCAATGCCGCCCGTCTCATCGCAAACTATCCGCACAGGGTTCAGAAGGTCCGCTGGAGGCGCGATGCTGCAACCAGCAGTTCGCAGGTCGCACTCAAAGTGATAGTGGATGAAGAGAGCGCGGTGAATGATGTCCTTGCGGTGATTGGTTATTACCACGCGCTGGTGCGCAAGCTAATAACCGGCAGCCGCAACCGTCGTGGTGAAATAGAGATAGGTGCCACTATTTTTGTGAGCAGCAACCTTATGCTGGACAAGATATTGGCGGGATTGAGAAAACTTAAGAACGTGCGTCAGGTGACGCGTCAGTAAATGTCAGAGAAGGATTGCATATTCATAAAAGCGGCCCGCGCCAATAACCTCAAAAACATTGATCTGGAGATTCCACGTGGTAAGTTTGTGGTTATTACCGGCGTAAGTGGCAGCGGAAAGAGCTCGCTCGCCTTTGATACACTCTATGCGGAGGGGCACCGCCGCTTTGCCGAGAGCCTCTCGTCATTTGCCCGCCAGTTCCTGGGACGTGTCCCGAAACCGGCGGTAGATTATATCACCGGCCTCCCCCCGGCAATCGCGGTGGAACAGAAGGTGAATACCGTCAACTCCCGTTCAACCATCGCCACCACAACAGAGATATATAATTATCTCCAATTGCTGTACGCCAAGATCGGACATACATTTTCTCCAGTGAGCGGGCGCGAGGTGATTTGTGACACTGAGAAGAGTGTGCTGGATTATATGCTTTCACTGCCGGTCGGCGGGTATGTGTTGATAGCTGCAGACCAAAGTGTTACCGAGGAGAACGCTACCGAGCAATTCCTGACTCTGAAAGAGAGCGGCTTTACCCGTAT